>NZ_QGGI01000007.1 GCF_003148465.1 Oceanotoga teriensis | reverse complement strand
AACAATTTAATTATAACCTATGGAGGTAAATATCCCTTTTAACATCGTTTAAAATTACTTTAAATAAACGTTTTTAGAATTTAGAAAGATACTATTTATTCTAAAAAAGGAGGGATCTATCATTGATTAATGGTTATGAATCTTTGAAAGAGAAGCTTAAGAAATTGTCAGATGATGAATTAATTACTATTACAAGAAGTGATGATGAAAGATCTGAAATCGCCAAGAGTATTATTTTTGAAAGGTACAGGGGTTTAATCATTAAGATGGCTTATGGTATTTCAAGAAGAATTGGAACTGATTCTGAGGATTGCATAGGTAATTTTAATTATTTGCTTTTACAAGCAATAAATAGATATGATATGAAGAAGTCTAAAGATAGTTTTAGTGGTTATTTACTTTATTTTTTTAGGCTTAAGCCTATAGATGATATAGGAAAGAGAAAAGGTAGAATGGTTGGAGTTCCTCGTGAAGCTCCTTTTTATTTTAGGAATTGGGATGGGGTTATAATCAATGATAATTTATTTGATGGTATGTAGAAATAGGCGGAGTTTATCCGCCTATTTTTTTATATATACTGTTACTATGTTTTTTTCTTTATCTAATATATTTTCTATTTCTTCAATATCTGTTTTTTCTTCTTGAATTAAGAGTATTTTCTTATCTAAAAGTTCATTATATAGTATATAATCTGAACTATCATATTTTTTAAAATGTATTAATCCATATTCAGATTTTTTAAAGTTTTCATAATTATTTATATCTTGTTTTAAATCTTGATTTTCTTCTGGCTTTAAATATACTATATTATTATTGAATTGATTAAGCATATTATATAATTTATCTGATATTCTATTTTGTTCTGATGTTGGATTTGTAAGTATTATTCCCAATTTTTTATAATTATTTTTATAAATATAATTAAATATTTTTCTTGAGTCTTCAATATTATTTAAAATTATATCTGAACTTCTGAATAAGCCTTCAAATTCATTTTTACTTTTTATATTTTTGTCTGTATTTTCTTTAAATATTACCATTATTATTCCGAATATTATTCCAAGTAAAAAACCCAGTACAACTGTAAGTTTTTTATTTGGTGAAAAAGGTATTTGTGGAATAGAAACATCAGTAACTATTTTTAGTTTTGGTTTATAGAATGTTCTTTTTAAATTCTCTTGTTCTAATGCATTTAAAAGTCCTGTATATTTCAATTCTAATATAGTTTTATCTTTTCTCAATAAGAAGTATTTATATAATAATGGGGATTTTGATGAAATTTCATTATCTATTATATTTAACATTTTTTCTGATGATTCTTTCAAGGTATCAAAAAGTTCAAGTTGTGTTTTTGTTTGTATATACTCTTCATATTTATTTTTGTCTACAACTGCCAAATATTTTAAATCATCTGAAAGTATTTGTGTTGTAGTTTCTTGTAGTTTTTTTTGAGCCGCTTTAATTTCAGCTTCGAGTATTCCTATTTGTGGGGCATTTGGTGTTGTAAGTTTTAATGTTTCAAGTTGTATTTGTTTTTGTACAATATTTGATTTTATCGAGTTTATTGTAGAGTTAACATTTGTATTTTCAAGTATGAATTCTTTTGTTTTTGGATCGAGTTCATATAGATTATTTTCTATAGACTGTTTTTTCATTTCTAAATTAGATTTTTCTGAGTCAAGCTTTATAAGATTCATGTATGCCTGAGCATAGTATTCTATCATTGGATCTTGTTGAGCTGATATGTCTATTTTATTTTTTGTTTGATAATCTATAAGTTTTTTATTTATGTCTTCATATTGTGAAGATATTTGGTTAAACGATTCTTGTAATACTTTAGAATATTCTTCTGATTCTTTTATATAATTTTCTTTGTTTATTTGCATATAGTAATTATATATTAAATTAACAATTCTCGCTGCTTCTTCTTGACTTTTGCTTTCATATTTTATTTCTATGAGGTTTGTTTCTTTTATATTTGATATATTTAAATTTTCTAAAAGACCATTTATCATGTGTTCTGTTGTAAATTCTATTCCTCTTAATTTTGCATATAAACTTTTATTATTATTTGCTTTATTTACCATATCGAGTTCTTCTACTATCTTTGTAAGAACAGGTCCTGATTTTATTTTTTCTATTTCATTTGCAATATTTGATACTCCACCAGATACTCCAGCGAGTGTTGCCATACTTGCAAGTGAACCAATTGAAGAAGAATTTGATGAATCTCCAGCAGTGTATTCAACAACCATTTTTGCTTTGTATTTTATTGGTGCAATGAAAAGATATGCTACAGTAGCTATCATAACTATGAAAAATGTGATATAAAATATTTTTTTCCTTCTTTTAAAGATGTTTATTATGTAATTAAAATTAAAGTCCAATTCTTTTTTAGCCATCAAAATCCTCCCAATCTGTATATACTTCTTAATTATTATATCATTTATTTAATTATTTTATATATAACATTATTAGAACTATTAGCATACATAAACATTAACAAATTTTATATTTCAAATGAAAACTTTATTCCAAGTATGGTTTTATTTTTTATTGGTGAATATATTTTCCAATTTTCTTTTTCTTTTTTTCTTTCATCGTTATAATTTGTATCTAAATTTATAATTCCAATATTATAATTTTCGATTGTAAGTTTTATTTCTATGTTTTCTTTATACAGATCTAAGCCAAATAAAAATCCATTCATATCATTTCCATAGTCAAATCCCATAGGTATTTCTATGTTGTCATATTCTGCTGTAAATTTTAATAATTTTTGCCATCTGTTGTACATCCATGTATAAATAGTATAGTATTCTATTTTTGGTGATATATATATATCATTTATTTTATTTACATATCTACCTCCAAAAGCATAAGCTATTGCTGTTGGTTTATATCCTTCTGCACCTGCTTCTGTTGCTCCAACAACTATATCATCTTGAGCATATTCAGCATATATTTGAAATCCTTTATATGGTATTAAAGATAATTCAGCTGCAAGCATTGCATTTGAATATCCTTCTCCATAGGTGTTATGAAGTATACCAAGAGGATTGATATCTACAAGATCTGGAAATTTTCCTCCTACAAGATTTATTTCAGAGAATGAGAATCTCATGAAGTCCCATGGATTAAATTCGATTGAATGTATTATATATGTCTTATATGGTTCTGAATATCCTGAATTTTTATATATTGTATTTATTAATGGAGCTCTATCTGAATTTGAATCTATTGCAGGGTTTTGTTGTATCAATAACTCTTGTTTTGTAAGATTTGGTGAAAAAAAGTATACTCCACTTGTTATATTTATTCCTTTTGTATGATATCCAGTTGTTATTCCATTTACATATGGTAATGAATCTGAAAGATATAGACCTCTTTCAAAGTTTGACCAATCCGTTATATATTGTCCTCCAATTATGAACAATGGGTTTTGTATTATATATATAGATTTATTTTTATAATTGATTTGATTTTTGAAGTTTGTTGGATATGGTTTTATATTTGTTATACTTTTTCCTTGATATATATTTTTTATGATATTAAAATTATTTGTATTTATCGAAGCAAATATAATTATTGATGATATTATCATCATAAAAGTTATAATTTTTTTCATTTTTTGCTCCTTTTTTTAAAGTTGTATATCCAAATCAAATATATAATGTATACTTAGGATATTTTGATGTTTTTCATTTAGGTTGAGGTTTATATATGATAGTTTTATGTCTCCATATTTTAGTTTTATATATGTGTTTAAGTTTAGATTGTTTATCTTTCCTTCTTTATTTTTTCCATTATCATATTGTATACTTATTTTTAGGTTTTTATTCTCTATATTTAAATTCATGGCTATCATGTTTGAATCTTCTCCATATTTAAATCCAAATGGATAATTGAACATTAATCTTGCTGGTGGAGTATTAGACAGTGAAAATCCCCTGTAATAAAGTTGTTTATATGGGTCTTCATCATGGTATATATTTTTTGAAATATTATAATATTCTATTGTTGGAGTTATTTGTAAATTTAATATATCAAATGTTTTATTCATTCCAAATGCAAATGATGATTTTAGATTTGAATAGTTTATAGTGTATTCTGCATACATATTTATGAATGTTTTATATTTTATATATGTTGATAAAAGTCCTGTTTCTGATTTTACTATGTCTAAAGGTGAGGGTAATCTTCCTGCTATATGATTGAGTATTTGTAATGCATATTCAAAATTTTGATCTTCATGATATATTTTTTGAAATATGTCATTTCTGTATGCAGAGAAATTTCCTTTTGAAAATTTATATTCATATTCTTGTTTAGATAAGAATGGAAATGATGATATGAATGCCATTTGATAATTTATTTTGTTTAGTTTTATTTTTATATTTAAATTATCATAATATGGTGCATTATTTGATAAGGTTATTGGATATATTAAATTGCCTGATTTTATTTTGGTTCTTCCAAGTGTTATTTCATAATTTTTTTCTTTATAATTTAGATATGAATTGGTTGGAAAGTCCAATGATATGTATGTAATATCTTTTAAATTATATATATTATAATTTTTATAATTATAATAAGCCGTTTCTGAAAGTCTTAAATCTGCTATAAATTGTGCATAGAATTTTTTATCATACTGACTTTTGAATCCTATGCTTATTAATTTTGCATTGTATACAGAATAATCTCTTAATATACTATCATTTATCCATTGATTTTCATACCATCCATGTGATGGTTTGTAATCATTTTTTATTCTGTTTTCATATTTTATATCTGTTCCTATATATATATAATTTTGAAACTGTGAATATATAGTTATATTGATCATAATAATCATTAAAATTATTATTCTTTTCATTTTTTGCTCCTTTAATGAGAAAGCGGCTTACAATAAAAATTGTAAGCCGAATTATTATTTTATATATGCTTTAACTATTTTAGGTTCTTTTTTTATTGTTTCTTCTATCATTTGTAATTCAGATAGTTTTTCTTCTACAAAAATTATTTTTTTATCCATATGTTCTTCATATAGTATATATGATGGACTTTCTATACTTTCAAATATTATTATTGCTTTTTCTTTAGTTTTTATATCTTCAAATTTTTGTATTTTTGTTTTCAAATTTATTTCATCTTTAGGTTCTTCAAATTCTACAGTATTATCTACTTCTTTTATTAATTCCTTTAATTTATTTATTATTCGTTTCTGTTTTGTTGAATTTTTATCTACTATTATTCCAACTTTTTTAAAATTATATTTATACATATAATTATATATTTTTTCTGCATCTTCTACTTTGTTTATATTCAAATCTATTTCTTTAAAAAGTGATTCAAACTCTCTTTTATCTTTTAATTTTTTATCTGAAGATTCTTTTATAAATACTAATAATATACCAAGAAATATACCAAGGACTAAACCTATTGCAAGTGTCAGTTTTTTATTTGGGGATATAGGTCTTTGTGGTACATATGAATTTTCTATTATCGTAAATTTTGAATTATACAATGATTTTTTTAATTGTTCTTGTTCTAATGTGTTATAAAAAATGTTATATTTGCTTTCTATTATTTTTTGCTCTTTTAACATTTGAAGATATTGATATATTATTGGTGATTTCTTATTTATTTCAGAATCTATAACTTTTAACATTTGTTGATATACTTCCTTTGTAACATCAAAAAGTTCAAGTTGTGTTTTTGTTTGTATATACTGTTGAAATTTTGTTCTATCAGTTATAGAAAGATATTTTAAATTATCATTAAGTATTTTATTTTGCTGTGTTGTTAGTTCTGTTTGAGTAATCTTTATAGAATTTTCAAGTTCTATTATTCTCGGTGAATTTGGTTGATTTAATTTTAATGTCTCAAGTTCTATTTGATAATTCACAAGTTGATTCTTTAATGAGGATAAATTTGCTTGTGAAGAAGTTAATATTATCTCTTTCATTTCTTCACTTGTTTCTATTAAAGTTTTTTCAATAGTTTCAAGAGTTATTTCGAGTTGTTGTCTATCTTGATCCATTTTTAATAGTTTTAAATAGGTATCTTCATAATACTTTATTAATTCTGTTTGTACAGCATTGTCACTTATCTTATTTTCTACTTTATAATCATATAATTGTTTTGTCATTTTATTATATTGATTTTCAAGATCATTAAATACAGATTTTATCTGAATTATCGTTTGATCTGAACGTTGTGTTGTTAACTGTTCATCATATTCAAGATAATAATCATATACCATATTAACTATAGATGCTGCTTGTGTTGGATTTTTACTTTCATAGGATATTTTTACAAAACTTGTATCTTTTATCGAAGTTATTTTCAAATCTTGTCTTAATGAATCTATAAAATCTCTTTTTTTATAATCTATTTTTCTTATCTTAGCGAGTAAACCTTTATTATTATTTGCTTTTTCAACCATATTTAATTCATCTACTATTTTTCCAAGTACATAATCCGATTTCATTCTTTGTAGTTCGTTTGGGAGATCACTTGATCCACTACTTGGAAGTGCTATTCCAGCCATAGAGGCAAGTCCTGCATATTGACTTAATGATGATGTTGATGTTTTTCCTTGATATTCAATAGTTGTTTCTGCCTTGTAAATTGGTTTAGTAAAAAATAATAAATATAAAACAGTTATTATAAATACTATTAGAACTGTTGCATAAAATATTCCTCTTCTCCTTTTGAATATTCTTATTATGTCTGAAAATGTAAGCTCCATCTCTTGATTTTCCATCTATTTACCCCCACTTTTTTTATGTTATTCAATTTTATCATAATGTCTTTAATTTTATTTAAAATTCTATATATTGTTTTGTTTTATATTATTTTTTTGATTGGTTTGTTAGTTAAATTTATAAACTAATAGTAAAAAACTTTATAATAATTAATTAAAGCTGAAAATAGAGAATTTTTATTCTCTATTTTTTCTTTTGTATTTTAAAAAAATGATTTTACAAAAAAAGAAATAAAATATTAATTTTATATAACTAACTTTAATCGTCCTCTAATATCTGTAATTACATTTTAAAAAAAATGTAATTTTTTATAGAATTAGTTTGTTAGTAAAAATAATTAACTTACGCGGAGGTTGAAAATGTCTGAGATTTTAAAAGAGGTTGAAGAAAGAATATTAAAAACTTTGAGAAAAGATAATTTAATATCTCGTGCTGATATATCCAGGAGAGTATGTTTATCTAAACCTGTTGTTTCTCAGGTTATAAATAAATTTATTGTTGAAGGAGCCGTTGAGGAAAAAAAAGTTGGTAAGAGTTCTAAAAAAGGTGGTAAAAAACCTATATTGTTGTCATTTGTTCCAGATTTTAAGTATATTATTGGTATCGATGTTGGGGGTAATAAGATTATTTCAATTTTATCTGATCTCGATGGAAATATTATTAAAAAGTACAAAGATATTACTAAAGGTATTGATTCTAAAGAAGATCTTGTAATGATCATAAGAAAGTGTATTGATAATGTTATGCCTGAAGATAGAGAAAAAGTAATTGGTATTGGTATTGGAGTTCCAGGAACAACTAATATGAGAAGTGGTTTTGTTTATTATCTTCCCGCTTTTAATATTAAAAATTTTTCACTTGCCGAATGTATAAGAAATATTTATTCTATTCCTGTAATTGTTTCTAATGATGTAACAGCAAATTCTTTTGGTGAGATGTGGAAAGGTGCAGCAAAGAATGCTAAAAATATTTTTTTGACTGCTATAGGTACTGGAACAGGTTCTGGAATTATTATTAATGGTGAAGTTTATACTGGTTCACATAATATGGCAGGAGAGTTTGGTTATTTGATAACTGATTGGGAAAGAGAAAAAAATGATGATTATAAAATATTTGGTCATCTTGAGAATTGGTTTTCTGGAAATGCTATTGAGAGAAAGGTTAAAAATATTCTCAATGAAGATATAACAGCTATTGAGTTTTTCGATTCTCTTGATAATAATGATGATTATAAGAAGATTTTTGAGGATTCTTGTGAACATCTTGCTTTGGGTATTTCGAATGTTATTAATCTTTTAGATCCTGAGATTGTAGTTATCACCGGTGGAATTGGATATAACAGATATGATTTGATAATTAATAGTATTTTTAATACCCTTAAGAAAACTGTTCCTGAAGAGATTTTATCTGAAATTTCTTTTGAAAGGGGGAAGTTGGGAGATTTAGGTGTTGCATTGGGAGCTGTATCTCTTGTTCATGATAATGTTTTTATGAAATTATAAGTAAACTTGGAGGTGTTGAGTATGAAGAGGGCTATTTTGTTTGCAGTTTTATTTATTTTTATGTTTAGTTTTGCTTTTTCAAAGACAACTATCACTTATTGGCAATATTTTTATAAGACAAAACAGGATACTATTAATCAATTGATTAAAGAGTTTGAAAAAGAGAATCCAGATATTGAAGTTAAACATGTGACTTTTCCGTATGAGAATTATAATCAGAAAGTTGCCGCTTCTTTACCGGCTGGAGTTGGGCCAGATGTAATAAATCTTTTTTATGGATGGCTTCCTATGTATATTGAGTCTGGATATTTAATGGAATTACCTAAAGATACTTTTAATAAAGATTATTTTGATAATAATTTTTATCCTTTTGTTGAAAAAAGTGTTCAATATGAAGGTAAGTATTATGCCGTTCCTACGGCTGTTAGATCTTTAGCACTTTTTTATAATAAAAAAATATTGAAAGAAATAGGCTTAGAACAACCTCCAAAAAATTTGAATGAGGTTATAGAAGTTGCTAAAAAACTTTCAAAATATGATAAAAGGGGTAATCTAATCAGAGCTGGATTTACAATGCAGCCAAGTGGTCAACATCATCATTGGCTCAGAGAAGTTCTTGTAAGACAGTTTGGTGGTGTTCCTTATACTTCAGATAATAAAACTGTTTTATATGATAAAACAGGTGCTAAATCAGAGGTTTTGCAATGGTATGTGGATAGGATAGTTAAAGATAATGTTGGTTTTCCTAATTTCTTGAATGACGATGTAACAGCCTTTCAATCTAATATGGCTGCTATGACTATAGATGGTTCTTTTAGACTTGGAACTTTAGATGCTAATAGAAATTTAGATTATGGTGTTGTGGAGTTGCCAGAATATAATGGAATAAAATCTAATTTTGCTTCTTTTTGGGCTCATGGTATTACTACAAATGCAAAAGGTGAGAAACTCGACGCTTCAGTTAAATTTTTAGAATTTATTACTTCTCCGAAAGCTATGGAACTTTGGCTTAAGAATACTGGAGAACTTCCTGCAAATCCAGAAGTAGCTTTAAAATATTATGATGATCCTAAATATGGTCCATTTTTGAAAGGTTTGGAATATGCCCATGCTACTTTTTTTGCAGATGAAAAAGCACAAAGAGAATTAATGATGAATGCTATAGATGAAGTATATTTAAAAGATGTTTCAGCTGAAGATGCTTGGAAAAAAGCTGCTGATACAGAACAAAAAATTTTGGATGAGTTTTGGAATAAATAAATAATTTTATGATTTTGTGTTCCGTGGAATATATATTCCACGGAATCTTCTGGAAGGAGAGTTTATATGGGGATGAAAAAAGGGTCTTTAGAACGAAAATATACTATTACAGCTTATACTTTTCTTTTTGTTCCAATTATATTTTTTCTTGTTGTAAGATTTTTGCCCATGATTTTTTCCCTTGCAATGAGTTTTACTGATTGGAATTTATTGTCTAAAGATATTAATTTTATAGGATTTGAAAATTTTGCAAAGATTTTTTCTGATGAAGTTTTTTTAAAGTCTTTGTGGAATACTATTAAATATGTTATTTTTGGTGTTCCATTAGTAATTTTTTTGTCTTTGATAATAGCTGTTATGTTAAATAGGATAAGAAAATTTCAGTGGTTGTTCAGACTTTTATATGTTATGCCTTATATCACTCCGCTTGTAGCTGTGAGTTGGGTCTGGAGATGGTTTTATCAACCACCACCAATGGGAGTGTTTAATAGTATTCTTTTGAATCTTAATCTTTCTACGCAACAATTTTTGGGTAGTACAGAGCAGGCTTTGTTTTGTATTGTTATAACTACTGTATGGGTTCAACTCGGTTATTGTATAGTTATTTTTTTAGCTGGACTTCAAACAATTCCTTTAGAGTATATTGAAGCTGCAAGAATTGATGGAGCTTCAAGAAGGCAGATCACATGGAAAATAGTTGTTCCTTTATTGAAACCTATCACTCTTTTTCTTGTAGTTATGCAAAGTATATCTTTTTTGAGAATTTTTACTCAGGTTTATAATATGTCTGTTCAAGGATCTGGAGGTCCTTTGAATTCTACAAAACCACTTGTTTTGTATATTTATGAGAAGGCTTTTGTGAATTTTGATATGGGATTGGCTTCAAGTGCGAGTTTGATTTTGTTTGCCCTTATCATGTTTATTACTTTTATTCAGATGAAGTTTTTGAATGAAAAATCTTAATTGAGGTGGTTTTGATGTTAAAAAATGATAGAAAATATTTTGTTTTTTCATATATTATACTCGGAATTTTGGCGTTTTTTATGATTTTTCCATTTTTATGGATGATTTTTTCTTCTTTTAAACCATCATGGGAAATTTATGATATGAAATTATTACCTTCTTCTCCAACTTTGGAGAATTATAAAAATATTTTTACTTTTTCTGGGTTTCCTAAATGGTTTTTGAATAGTTCTATAGTTGCTTTTATTACTACTTTTTCTGTTTTATTTTTTGATTCTTTGGTTGGATTTACACTTGCAAAGTATAAATTTCCAGGTAGAAATATTTTGTTTATTTTAATTTTATCTACTTTAATGATTCCAACTGAAATGTTGGTTATTCCGTGGTACACTATGAGTCAAAAACTTAATTGGATGGGGTCTTATTGGAGTTTGATGTTTCCTGGTATGATAAGTGGCTTTGGAATTTTTTTGATGAAACAATTCATGGAGACTATTCCCGATGAACTTCTTGATGCAGCAAGAATCGATGGTTTAAGTGAATTTAAAATATATTGGAAGATTGTTTTACCACTTGTTAAACCGGCATTGGGAACTTTAGCAATTTTTAATTTTATAGGTAATTGGAATGCATTTTTATGGCCTTTGATAGTTGCTCAAGATTCTAATATGTATACTTTGCCTGTTGGTATGGCATATTTTTCTTCAGAGGCTTCTTTTCAATGGGAACAGATTATGACAGGTGCTACTATTTCTACTATTCCATTGATTATTTTCTTTTTGATTTTTCAAAAACAAATAATTCAAGGCATTGCTACACAAGGCCTTAAGGGGTGATTTTATGAGTATAAGAGTTATTGATTCTCATGTTCATTTTCCAGCTATTGATTTTATGGGTGATGGAAAGTCTATGGGTGGAATTGATGTAAGTGATAATAAATGGGTTGCAAAAGATAGGGCTAAATGGAGATTGGCCTGGAGATTTCCAGAGCCTGTAAGTCTTAAAAATAAAGATGATGAAAATAATCTTATAGAATCATGGTATGAAGAAGTTTTAAATAATGATATTGAGAAAATTGTTTTTGTAACTGCTGGTGGTAATGATATGGCTTTTGATATTTTGAATAAACATCCAGATAAGTTTGTTATGTATGCTCATCATGATCCAGATAAGGTGAATTCTGCCGATGAACTTGAAGTTTGTATAAGAGATAGAGGGTTTAAAGGTTATAAACTTCTTGGTCCAAGAATAGATACTCCATTGAATGATAAGAGTTTATATCCTGTATGGGAGGTTGCACAAAGTTATAAGATTCCTGTTTTGATTCATTTTGGTATTTTAGGTGGAGCTGGTGGAATAGCTAATCATGTTAATATTAATCCTTTGATTTTACATGATGTTGCGAGATCTTTTCCAGATATTTCATTTATTATTCCACATTTTGGTTGTGGTTATGTTTTTGAGACTTTACAGCTTGGATGGGCTTGTCCAAATGTTTCTATAGATACTTCAGGTTCTAATCAATGGATGAGATGGATGCCTTATGATTTGGATCTTATAAAATTATTTCAAAAATACTATAACACTTTTGGTTATGAAAGAATAATTTTTGGAACTGATTCGAGTTGGTTTCCAAGAGGGTTTACAAATGCTTATCTTGATGAACAGATAAGAGCTATGGTTTATTCTGGTTTTAGCGAAGATGAAATAGATTCAGTTCTTTATAAAAATATTTTTAATCTTATAAGTTAGGAGCTGAGAATTATGTTTTCAGAGGTTTATAAAAAGAATGTTCTTAATAAGACTTATATCAATGGTGTTGATCTTTTTAAAGAATATTTGTTTTTGGTTCAAAAAGCTCATCTTGTTATGTTGAATGAGGAAAATATTATAGATTTGAAATGTGCCAAAGCAATTAAAAATGGATTGAATATAATAATTGATGAAGATGATTTTCCAGCTGAAATTACAGATAATACGGAAGATTTTTATCTTTATATTGAAAATGTCTTAAAAGGTTTAATTGGTGATAAATACGCTGGTGCACTTCATACTGCAAGATCAAGGAATGATATGGATATGACATTTTTTAAGATGTTTTTGAGAGACAAACTTTTAAATTTGTTATATTTTTTGAATGATATTATGTCTTGTATTCTTAAGAGATCTAAAGAACTTAAAGATAAAAAGATTGTTCTTTTTACACATGGTCAACCTGCTAATATCTCAACTTTTTCTCATTATTTAATGGCATTTGCATATGATATTCTTGAAAATTCTAATATTATTTTTGAATCTTTTAAATGTTTGAATAAATCTCCTATGGGTGCTTGTGCTATAACTACAACTGGTTTTAATATTAATAGAGAAAGTATTTCAGATTATTTGGGCTTTTATAAGCCTGTTTATAATTCTTATAATGCAATTGTTTCATCTCATTGGATGACTTATTTAGTTTTTGGAATTAATAATCTTTTAATTGATATAACAAGATTGATGGCTGATATGCTTCATAAAGCTTCAACAGAAGTTGGAATGTTATATTTTCCTGATGAATTAGTTCAGATCAGTTCTATAATGCCACAAAAAAGGAATCCTGTTATTCTTGAGCATATAAGAATTCAAGCAGGTCTTGCAATTGGTATGTTTAAAGGTGTTGAAGATATTTTTAGGAATGCTCCTTATCAGGATATTAATGAACTTGCGGATGCTCCTGTAAAGTATTTTTCAGATGGTTATGATTATTTGATTTCTACACTTGAACTTTTAAAAGAAGTTTTTGAAAAAGTTGATGTAGTTGATAATAGATGTGAAGATATTGCTATAAGTACTGGAACGACAACTACTGAACTTGCAGATTTTTTTGTTAGGAAGTATGAAATTAGTTTTAGACAGTCACATGAAATAGTTTCTAAATTTGTTAAATCAAATTATGATAATTCTATTTTGAGAAAAGAATTTAATATTATAGCTGGATTTGATTTGAAAGAATCTGATGAAGATATCTCTAATATATTATCGACAGATAATTTTATTAATGTTCGTGATGTTTTAGGTGGTCCTTCACCTTATTCTATGAATAATATGTTCAAAGATTTCGAAAATGAATTGAAGAATAATTTTAATTTTATCGATGAAATAGATAATAAAATTAAAGATGGAATTGATTTTTTAAATATGAAATATTCTAATATTTAATTTTTTTGGAGGAGTTTTGATGAGGGATTATATTTTTAAATTATTGACGACTGAAATTAAGAAAGCTAATGAAATTATTAATGATGAAGCTAAAATTTTTATTGATGATTATGAAGGTCCTTTTTCTGAAGAGATAAAGAATAATATTTTGATTGCAGAGAGTAAAGAATTACCTTTATGTCAAGATACTGGTATTATAGAATTTTTCGTCTTTCTTCCCAAATTTTTTAATATTAGTTTTGATATTGAAAAACTTTTGAATGATGTGGTTTTATATGTTTATAAAAATAATTTTTATAGATATTCTACAGTTAAGGATCCTTTATTTGAAAGAGTTAATCTTGAAAATAATTCTCCTTCGATTGTTCATTATATGTTTCATGATAAAAAATTTATTGAAATTAGATTTCTTGTTAAAGGAGGAGGAAGTGAAAATTTAAGTGCTTTGTTTATGCTTAAACCTACTTCTTCTAAAGAAGATATTAAAAAAATTATTTGTGATTATATTAAAAACAATGGGATGAGAGGATGTCCCCCTTTGAATATTGGTATTGGTATTGGAGGCTCTTCAGATAAGGCTGTTGTTTTGTCAAAACTTGCACTGACTTATGATTTTAATAATAGAAATGATAATATTTTTTATTCTGATTTTGAAAAGGAATTAATTGAAGATTTGAATGATCTTAAAATAGGATTTCAAGGATTGGGAAGTGGAAGAAGTGTTTATTCTGTCCATATTAATTATTTTCCAACTCATATTGCTGTTTTACCTCTTGCAATTTCTATTGATTGTTATCTAGTTAGAAAAGGATGTGTTCGAGTTGAGGTTTGATAAGTATAAAGCTGGAGATTTTATAAGTTTTTCTGGTGAGTTTATTATTATGAGAGATGCCGCTCATAAAAGAATTTTTGAATTATTTCAAAAGGGAGAAAGTTTACCCATTGATTTTAAAAATAAGATAATTTTTTATGCCGGTCCAGCTAAAAAACCCTATTTTCAAAGTATTGGTGCAATAGGTCCAACTACCAGTAATAGAATGGATCCTTTTCTTAAATTTATGTATGATTTGGGAGTTTATGCAACTGTTGGTAAGGGGAAAAGAAGTTCTTTTGTAAGTGATTTAAATAAAGATTATTCAAAGTTTTATCTTATTGCACCAAGTGGTGTAGCTGCTTTTTTGTCTGAAAAAATAATGTCTCATGAAGTTTTAGCCTTTGAAGATTTGGGTACAGAATCTATTCAAAGAATAATAGTTAAAGATTTTCCTTTGATTATGGGAATAGATTCTAAAGGAAATACTATTTATTAGGCATTGGAGGCGTTTTTATGGGTTGTCTTAAAGATTATATATTTAATGAGATTGTTTATACAAGTGGTTGTACTGAACCAGCTGCTGTAGCTTTTGCTGTTGCAAAAGCTGTAGATTTTTTTGGAGATAATGAAAGTGTTGATAATATAAATATAGATTTGAGTAAGAATGTTTTTAAAAATGGTGTTGATGTTGGTATTCCAGGAACTTCTAAAAGGGGGAATCTTTTTGCTGCGGCAATAGGATTTGTTTCTAAAAAATCTGAACTTGGTCTTGAAATATTATCAGATATAGATGAAGATATGATAGAAAAAGCTGAATCATTGATTTCTTCTGATTTTTTTAAAATTAATTGTCTTTTTGATATTTCGGATATATTTATATCTGTAAAAATTATTGGAAAAAATAATGAAGTTAAATTGATTATAAAGGGATCTCATACTAATGTTGTCTTTGTTTCAAAGAATAATGATATTATTTTGAATAAAAAATTTGATGAAGATTTTTATGATTATTTTTCAGATATTTCTTTAAAAGATATTTTAAATTTTTCTAATAACTGTGATGATGATTGTTTTGAATATGTATATAAAAAAGCTATGAATAATTGTGATGCTTCTATTTATGGAATTAATAATAATAATTATAAGGGTTTTAAATATGTGAAGAGATTATTGGATTGTAATAAGGATTATGATGAAAAGATTATTGAACTTTTAGTTGTTTCTGCTTCAATGTCAAGGATGGGTGGAGCTCCAGTTAGAATTACAAGTTGTTTTGGCAGTGGTAATCAAGGTATTGTTTCTCTTGTTCCAATATTTTTTTATGGTAAAAAGAATAATCTATCAAAAGAAATTATTTCTAAGGCCTTGATTTTGAGTTGTTTAATCACTGGTTTTATAAAACATAAGATGGGAAAACTTATTCCTTTATGTGGAGTTTTTTATGCTGCGGGAGTTGGAGCATCTGTGGGTTTATATTTTTTGATGAATGGGTTTATTGATGAGAATATTATAAATAGTCTTATAATTAATTTTTATTCTGGAAGTGCTGGAGTTTTATGCGATGGTGCAAAAGAGAGTTGTGCCATTAAGTCTGGTAATGCTGCCAAATTTGCTTTTGAATGTGCTGAACTTATGAGTTATGATAAGAGCGAATTTTCTTGTTCAGGTATTTCTGGAAATAATTTTTATGATACCATAGATAATTTGAATTATTTGAATGTAGAGGGTATGAAATGTATAGATAAGTTGTTTATAAATATTATAAATAATAGAGGAGATTTTTATGAATTTAAGTGAAGAGTCTTTGATATTTCATGAAAAATTTCATGGAAAATTTGAAATTGTTTCTAAGATAGCTATTAAAAATTCTCATGATTTAGCTATTACATATACTCCTGGTGTTTCTGAACCTTGTATAAAGATTGCTAAAAATCCTGAATTAGCTTATAAGTATACTGTTAAGAATAATTTAGTAGCTGTTGTTACCGATGGATCGGCAGTTTTAGGATTAGGGAATATAGGTCCTGAAGCAGCTTTACCAGTTATGGAAGGTAAATGTATTTTATTTAAAGAGTTTGGAGGAGTTGATGCCATTCCTATTTGTTTAGATACTCAAGATACAGAAGAGATTATTAAAACAATTAAATATATTTCACCTGTTTTTGGTGGAATAAATCTTGAAGATATTTCTGCACCAAGATGTTTTGAAATAGAAGAAAGATTGAAAAAAGAATTGGGTATACCTGTTTTTCATGATGATCAACATGGTACTGCAATAGTTGTTCTTGCAGCTTTAATAAATTCTTTGAAATTGGTGAATAAATCTAAAGATGATATACGTGTTGTTGTAAATGGTGGAGGTTCTGCAGGAATAGCTATTGTTAAACTTTTGCTGTTTTATGGAATAAAGGATATTATTTTATGTGATTTAAAAGGTATTATAAGTAAAAAGAAGAAGAATATTAATGTTTTTCAAGATGAAATAGCTAAAATTATAAATCCAAATTATATTGAAGGTGACCTTTTTGATGCTTTGAATGGTTCAGATGTTTTTATAGGTGTTTCAGCTCCTAATGTTTTGAGTGGTGATATGATTAAAGTTATGAATTCTGATCCAATTATTTTTGCTTTAGCTAATCCAGTTCCAGAAATAATGCCAAATATTGCATTAGAATATGGTGCTAAAATTGTAGGAACAGGTAGATCTGATTTTCCAAATCAAATTAATAATGTACTGGCTTTTCCAGGAATTTTTAGAGGAGCTATTAAAGCTAAAATTCAAATAGATGATTTTATTAAAGTTGCTTCTGCTGAGATTATTGCTTCTATGGTTGAAGATAAGGATTTGAATGAGTTTAATATTTTACCTAAAGCTTTTGATAAAAGAGTTTCAGAAAGAATTGCTAATAAAATTTTAAGTCTTAAAACAGGAGAATAATATTCTCCTGTTTATATGTAGTTTTTTTCTTGATCTGGAGTTATTTTTTCATCTAATCTTAGTTTTTTTAATTCTTCAAGTTTTTCTTTTATTTGTCTTCCTTTGTATCCTTTTTCTTTGAGATCTTTTCCAGTTGTTTTTAATTTTATTTCTTTTACTTTGTTTAAGTAGTCTGTATATTCTTGTTTTTTGTTGTCTGATACTTTTATTCCCGTATATATTATTTGTTCATTATTGAATGTACAGAGTATTTCATAATATTTTGAATTACTTATTTCTTTTTGTTCATTTATTGTTTGATAAGCTTTTTTTGCTTGATCTAATTTTTCAAAGAATTCTCCAGGTAAACCATATCTTTGTTGTATTTCTTTTAATGAATTGTTGGGAGTATATTGTAATAGTATATAGAATAATAAGTGTAATTTTCTTACTTTGTATGTGTATATTGGTGCTTTGTGTTTTATTATTTCATAGTATTCGAATAGTTTTTCTACATCTTTTTCAAGTGTTGGTGTGTAGTATGTGTATGGGAATAGATGGGTTATTATTTTGAATTCACCCATTCTTTTTATTGCTTTTAATGGGTTTGGTTCTTTTAATATTTTTTCTATTTCTTCTCTTAGTCTCGGTCCAGTAACTTTTTCAAGGTAATTACCTTCTACTGTTCTTCTTAGATAGTCTTCTGTTTGTTTATTTATTTTGAATCCATATCTTTGTTCAAATCTTATTGCTCTGAGTATTCTTGTTGGATCTTCTACAAAAGATAATGGATATAGTGTTCTTATTATTTTGTTTTCGAGATCTGATTTTGATGTGAAAAAATCTAATAGCATTCCAAATGTTTCTTGATTTATTCTTATTGCCATCGTATTTATTGAGAAGTCTCTTCTATATAGATCTTTTTTTATGGTGCTTACTTCTACTTTTGGTAATTCTGCTGGTGCTTCATAATATTCTGTTCTCGCTGTTGCTACGTCTATTCTAAATCCATCTTTGAAGTATAATGAGCATGTATTAAATTTTTTATGTGGTATATATTTTATCATTAATTGTTCTGCAACATATTTTCCATATTTGTTGGCATCACCTTCTACTACTATATCTATGTCATAATTTTCTAAGTTTAATAATAAATCTCTCACAAAGCCACCAACTACATATGTGTGCATTTTTAATTCTGAGCCAAATGCACCGAATAGTCTGAGAAGGTTCATTATTCTTTTTGGGAGTCTTTCTTTCATGAGTTGGGATATGTTGAATACATTGAATTTTTCTTTTAGTATTGGATTTGGTGAGAAATCAAATACTCCGCTTGATGCATGTAGTATGTCTGATCTCGTTATTATTCCTACTAATACTCCTTTTTTTAATACTGGTAATCTTCCTATATCTTCTTCTGCCATTATTTTTCTTATTTGACTTACTGATGTTTCTGTATCTACAACTTTTATTTTTTTTGTCATCACTGCCTTTATAGGGGCATTTGATAGTTTGTGTTTTATTGCTTTTTCTATATCTTTTTTTGTTACGAGGCCAACTAGTTTGTTATTGTCTATTACTGGTAGTCCTGAATGACCTGTTTGTTCCATTATATTGTATGCTTTTTCTACTTTTTGTTGTGCAAGTATTGTTCTTACTGGTGATGACATTATATTTGATGCTTTTATTACTGGTATGAATGAATTTTTTAATTCTTTTTCTATTTTGTTTATTACTTGTTGTATGTTTTTGTCTTTTACTTTAGCAGATCCAGCTTTTTTGTGTCCTCCTCCTCCAAAGTGTTCTAATACTTTATTTAAATCTATTTCATTGGTTTTAGATCTTGCTACTATGTATATGTTTTTTCCCATTCTTACTACTGTAAATAGTATGTCTGGAGTTAATGTTTCAAATATTTTATGAGTTATTATATTTAGTCCACCTATGAATTTTTCTATTTCTGAATAAGCTATTTGTACATTTAATTCATTTAAATATAGTTCTTGTATGTTGTTGTACAACATATCGAATAGTTCTCTTTGTTCTTCTGTCATTTCGAGTGCTACAAATTCTTCTACTTCTTTTAATCTTGCTCCTCTTTTTAATAGTTCTGCTGCAACAAGATGATCTTGTTCTGTTGTGGTTGTATACATGAAATTTCCAGTATCTTCATGTATTGCTATTAGAAATAATGTTTCTAAGGTATCCGGAAGATCTGATTTTTGATTTAGTAGCTGTTTTACTACAAGTGTTGTTGCAGCTCCCATTTCTTCAGAATAATTATTTCCTTTTATATTATTTTCTCTCATTTTGGGATGGTGATCATATATATCAGTTTCTATACCACTTTCTATTAATTTTTTTATTGTTGGAGGTATTCTTTGTATATCTGCTGTGTCTACTATTACTATTTTTTGAAAGTTTTTGTTTTCTATTTGTTGTTTGTATTCTTCAAGGAATTGTTTTTCGGTGAGATAAGGGATATCATATATATTTATGAATTCTGTGAGGTTTTTAGCGGGTTCTCCTTTTATTATTATTTGTGCATCTTCATATATTAATTTTGCGGCATATGCTGCTGCAAATCCGTCAAAATCTGGATTTTTATGTGTTGTTATTATTGTTTTTAGCATTATTTTTTCTCCTTTTTTGTTCTATATTTTATTTTATCATTTTTTAATAATATTTTTATTAAAAAAAGACCTTCTCAACTTAATGAGAAGGTTTTAATATATAATGAGTATTTCTTCCTTTACCTTTTCTAATTAGGATATTATTTTTAACGAGATTTGATAAAATTATTCTTGCTCTTCTTTCTTTAATATTTAAGATTTCTGTAACTATTTTTGTTGAAATCGAATTATTTTCATTGATATATTTAATAATTTTCAATTCTTTTTCATCTAATCCGGCACTTTCTTTTATTAAAAAAAGACCTTCTCAATTTAATGAGAAGATCTTTTTTTTACTCTACAACAAGGGTGTATATTTTGAAAGGGTTGTATTCCAGCTTTATTATTCCATTTTCTTCTTTTAATTCTTGTTTATTGTTTTCTAATAGGTTTGTTTTATATATTTTTTTGTGTGGTATATTTATTTTTATTTCTGCTGTTCCAGATCCTCCAGCCATTTCTACAAGTCTTATTGTATTACCTTTTTCTTTTGCTTGTTTTATTGCTGTTATTTTTAATGTTGTTTTATTTGTTTGCATTATTGGGTTTTGTTGTATTTCTGAATTTATTTTTGTCATTAGAGGTTTGTTTAGTTTTTCTGATTCTTCTATTACTGTTTGTATATCTGAATTGTTGTGAGGATATATTGAGTATGTAAATTCATGTTTTCCTTCATCTGCAAAGTATGCAGGGTATATTGGACCTCTTAAGAGGTTTATAGATATTTCATTTTGATTTATTTTGTATCCATATTTGGAATCGTTTAATAGTGCATATCCATAGTTGTATTCTGATAAGTCTATCCATCTGTGAGCAAGTACTTCAAATCTTGCTTCTTCCCAGCTTGTATTTGTATGTGTTGGTCTTTCTATGTATCCAGCTGATAGATCGCATTTTGCATTTCTTGTGTGTACATTGAAAGGCATTTTTGCTCTTAACATAGTTCTTCTTGTATGCCAGTCTATTTTTGTGTTTATGTCTAATCTTTCTTCTTTTAATGTGTAATTTTGTATTATTATTGTTCCTTCTGATTTGTAGGTTACTTGTATTGTTTTTTGTATTTCTCCATCTTCTATTAGTTTTATTGAGTCGGCTTTTATTATTGTTTCATATTTTTCATAATCATGTTCTATATCCCATGCATCCCAATATGTTGGTACATCTTTGTACATGGCGAGTATGTTTCCTTTGTTTTTGAATGTTTTTCTGTTATTTGTTTTATCTGTTATTTGTATTGTTCCATCTGGATTTACTTCGAGTTTTAATTTGTTGTTTTCTATTATTGTTTTTTGTTGTATTTTTTGTTCTTGAATATTTGTTTTATTTGTTATGTTTAGTATTATTGTCTGGAATGGTTTTATTGTTTCATCTGATGTGTATATATATGTTTCTTCATCTATTTTTTGCATTTTTAATTGTGTTCCATTTTGAGTTTCTATTATTTTTCCATTGGTTTTTGCTGTGAATTCTATTTTTCTTTCATATGATGTGTCATTTATTATTGTTATTTTTGAGTTGTTTGGTTTTGAGATAGAGTTTATTGCTTGTTTTATTATTTCATCTGCATTTTGTATTAGTTGTGTTAATTCTTTTTCTGAGTCTTGATATACTTCTTTTATTGATGATCCTGGTATTACATCATGGAACTCTGTATGTAAAAGTATTTCCCATAATTGTTGTATTTTTTGTTCTGGGTATTCTATTTCATTTTGTGCAATTACTGAGTAGTATTCAGCTTGATATAGTTTGTATTCAGCTATTTTGTGTAGATATTTTGTTTTTGACTGAGATGTGTATGTTCCTCTATGTAATTCTAAGTAGAGATCTCCATCCCATGTTGGTAGTGTTTCTTCTATTTTTAAATTTTCGAAGAAGTTTTCTACTGTGTCTATTTTTAGTTGTGGTACTCCAGCCCAATTTTTTGCTATTTCATATTTTTCTTGCATTTCATCTGTTGGACCTCCACCACCGTCTCCATATCCAAATGATAGAAGTGTTGTGTCTACTTTATCTTTTTCTCTATGTGCTTCCCAAGTTTTTATTAGTGATTCTGGATCTGTGTTTCCATTGTATCCTCCAATTGGATTTGCATATGAGAAGTATATTACTTCTGATCCATCTATTCCTCTCCATTTGCATACATCATGTGGGAATTTGTTTTTTTCGCTCCAATTTATTTTTATGGTTACAAAGTTTTCTATTTCTGATTCTTTTAATATTTGAGGTATTATCCAATTGAATCCAAAAACATCTGGAAGCCAACATGTTTTATTTTTTGTTCCAAATTCTTCTTCAAAGTATGTTTGACCATAATAGAATTGTCTTATTAAGGATTCTACATTTCCTATATTACAGTCACTTTCTACCCACATACCTCCAGCAGTTTCCCATTTTCCTTGTTTTACGAGTTCTTGAATTTTTTTGTATAGTTCTGGATATGAGTTTTTTAAGTCTTTGTACATTTGTGCTGATGATTGACTGAATTTGAATTCTGGATATGTTTCTGTCATTCTTACAGCATTTGCAAATGTTCTAACTATTTTTCTTTTGGTTTCGGCATATGGCCATAACCATGCATAGTCTATGTGTGCATGTCCTATTAAGTTTAGTTTTCCTTGTTTTTGATGTTGTTTATTTAATTGTGTCATTTTTTCATCTAGTTTTTCTGCTGCATTTATTATTGTTTGTTTGTCTTCATGGTTTAGTAACATACCTGAATTTTCTGGAAATTCTTCTGGATCCCATATTCCATTTACCATTTCATATATAGCTGGATTGTCTTTTGTTCCTTTGAAGTAATTTTCTGAATTTCTCGGTATATGTATTTGTTTTATTCCTTCATCTAATTGTTTTTTTATTTTTTCAGCTAATGTTTTATCTGGTGTTGCAGCCATTATTTCTATTGCTGTTTTGAATTTTAATAATGATGTTTGTATGTTTTTGTCTATTGTTAATATTTTTGATGTTGTTAATGTAGGTGTTTTTTGATGTTCTCCAAATAATTTTTTTGGTACTGTTTGTATTTTTATTTTATGTTCTTTACCATCGGCGAATTTTGTTATGTTTAATTGTCTATGGTATGGATTTATTTCTCCATATGGAAAATCGTCTATTATTACAAGACTTTCTCCACCCATCCATAGATCTAAGTATATCCATTGATCTTTTTGAGGTTTGTCTATTTTTATTGTGTTTTCAAAATATACGGGGAGTTGTTTATCATCCCATGTAAATCCTTCGTTTATGTTTTGTTTTGTTTCATCTTTTGAACTGTATGTCCAGTTGTTTAAATTTTCTCTTTTGTTTATTGTGTATGGGAATATTTCACTTATCATTGCAAGGTATCTATCTTTTATTTGTTCTGGTTTTAAGTACATTTTTTCGCCTCCTCGTTTTTAAATGCTTGTTGATTTTCTTTTTTTTATTTGTACTGGTATTTTTATTTCTTTTTGTGTTTTTTCATTTTTTAATATTTTTATTATTGTTGATACGGCATTTTCACCTATTTGTTCAAAGTTTTGTTTTACAGTTGTTAATTCTGGATATAACATTATAGCAGTTTCTATGTCATCAAATCCCGCAACTTTTATCTGATGCGGGATGTTTATTCCGTTATATATTAATGTGTTATGAATTTTTATAGCTGTTGTATCATTACAAAAGAATATGAAATCAATTTTTTCTTCTTTTATTTTTTTTAAAAGATCATGTGTATTTATTTCTTCTGAATCTATATTTTGTATTTGTTTTCCATATTCTTCACAGAATCCTATATATCTACTTTTTACTGATTGTATTTGAAAGTCTCCATGAGTTATGAATATTGGATTTTTTATTTTTAATTCTTTTGCATGTTGTGCCATTATTCTTCCACCTTCTTCATTATCGCTCCATATCAATGGTATTTCATAATGATTGGGTAGAGGTCTGTCTACAAATACTATTGGAAAACTTTCTTTTATTAAACTTCTTAGTATTCCATTTGTTAATGATGATGTTGTCGGTTGTAATATTAGTCCATCTATTTCTTTTTCTAATAAGTCTATTATTAGTTTTTCTTCTTCTTTTACATTGAATGAATAATCTAATGCATATGTTTTTATTCCATATTTTGATGTATTTTTTATTATTCCCCTTACTATGTCATTGTTTTGTACTATTACTCCAATTTTTTTTCTTGAGAGTGGATCTGAACTCGTTACGAAAGAGCCTACACCTTTTAATTTAGTTATTAATCCTTCATGTTCGAGTTTTGAGAGTGCTTTTCTCACTGTCACTCTTGTGGTTTCAAACATGTCGGCAACTTCTTTTTCAGATGGTATTTTTTCTCCGGCTTTAATTTTTTCTTCAATTATTAATGATTCGAGGTAGTCATATATTCTTTCGTATTTTGGTTTCACCTTTTACACTATCCTTTCATACCTTGTATTTTTATTCCTTCTATTAGGTATTTTTGTGCTATTAGGAAGAATATTAGTGTCGGTATCAGTGATATTGTAGATGCTGCCATAGACCAGTTCCAATGCGTTTCATATTTTCCTTGAAATAATGGTAATCCAAGTGCAAGCGGGAATAAATTTTCATCGTTTAAGTATATTAATGGCATAAAATAGTTATTCCATGATCCGACAAATTGTTGCAATGCTATAAGAAATAATATTGGTTTAGATAATGGTAACATTATTTTTCTGAATATTGTAAATTCACTTGCACCATCTATTCTTGCCGCTTCTAATAAAGCATTTGGCACGGTTTTAAAGAATTGTCTTAACAAGAATATGAAGGCTGGTGTTCCTGTGAATGCGGGTATTATTAATGGTAAATACGTGTTTATCCAACCAAGTTTACTGAATATAACGAATGTTGGTATCATTGTCACTACCATTGGTAGCATCATGGTTCCAAGCATCATGTAAAAGAATATATTTTTGCCCCACCAGTTTATTTTTGAGAAACTATAGGCTATCATGGGACAACTTATTAATGATCCTATAACACATCCAAATGTTATTATAATACTGTTACCAAAATATTTCCAAAATGGAAAGTAATTTGTAGCCTGAACATAATTGTCCCATATTGGTTTATCTGGTAACCATTGTGGGGGAAATGCCATTATTTCGGCATCTGTTTTTAAAGATGTTGTTACCATCCATATTAATGGTAATGCATATATTATACATACTAATATGGTTATTATTCTCATTATATTTATTCTTGTTTTTTCTTTTGTTTTGGCTTTCATATATGTCACCTCTTATTTTTATCCAAAATAATTTACCCATTTTTTTGATGTTCCAAAGTATATTAATGTAAATACTATTGCTATTAGGAACATTATCCAAGCCATTGCTGATGCATATCCCATGTTCATGTATGAGAAAGCTTGTTTATAGAGGTACATTGAATATGTTAATGATGCATTATTTGGACCACCTTTTGTCATAAGCATAGGAAGATCGAATATTTGTAATGCTCCAAATGTTGCTGTTATTAAATAGAATAGAATACTTGGTGTTATTAAAGGTAATGTTATTTTCCAAAATTGTTTCCATCTCGAAGCTCCATCTATTGATGCAGCTTCATATAGTTCTTTTGGTATGTCTTTTAGTGCAGCCATCATTATTAATGCAGTTCCACCAGCACCCCATTGAGATAGTAGTATTATTGTAGGTTTTACCCAATTTGGATCATTTAACCATAATGGTCCTTCTATTCCGAATTGTGCCAATAGATTGTTTACAAATCCAAGATATGGATGAAAGAAAAATAATGATATTACAGCAAATGCATATCCAGGCACTATACTTGGAAAATATGTTAATGCCCTGTATGTTGCAACTTCTTTGAATGGCTGTACTAAGAGAATTGCAAGACCTATTCCCACAATTAAACCCACTGGTACAAGAAATATTGTATAGAATAACGTGTTCGTTATTGATTTTAAAAATATATTATCCTGAAACATTTTTATGTAGTTTGAAAATCCTACAAATTTAGGTGTGTCTGTTATATGATACTCTGTGAATGAGTAGAATAAAGATGCACATATAGGATATAGTACAAATACTAAGAATCCTATGAGCCATGGTAATGCAAATAACAGTCCTATTGTATTTGTTCTTGTACGGCTTTTCATTTTTTTATCACCTCAGGTTTATATCTGAAGAAGAGCCCTCTCATTTAGAGAGCTCTTTTTCTATTTTTTCCATTTCATCATTTAATACTTTTTGTGCATGTTTTAATGTTTCTCTTACATCTGCACCATCTAATATTTGATCTCTTGCTTTTGTTAATTCATCCCATGCAAGTGATCCAATTGGTACTGCTGGTCTTGATTTTGCATATGGAAGTACATCTGTGAATGGTTTTAATGATGGATCTTTTTCTATTAATTTTGGTACAGCTTCTTTTATTGTTGGTAAGTATCCTCTGTCTACTGCATATTCTATTTGTCCTTTTGTTGACATGAAGTATATGAATTTTGCAGCTTCTAATGGATGATTTGCTTTTTTAGGTATTACCCAACCATGTCCACCTGCCCATGTTGATATATGATTTGGATCTGTTCCAGGGACTGGTGCTATTCCATAGTTTATACCAAGATCTTGTATTCCTCTTAATGACCAGTTTCCATCTACCATCATTCCCATTCTGTTTGCTTTGAATGGATTTAAGTCTCCAGCATTCATCGATATAAAAGCATCTAAGCTATTTTTGTCATGGTTTTTTGCATATTCTTTTTGCCATTCAAATGATTTTATTACATTTTCATCTTCTGCAAATATGAATTTTTTTGTGTTTACATCATAAAATTCTCCACCAAAAGCCCATCCATATGTATATGGCCAACCTTGATATGCCCATGGTATGAATCCTATTTGTACTACTCTTCTTCCAATTTTTTTAGTTATTTTGTTTGCAAGTTCTTCAACTTCTTTTACTGTTCTTGGTGGTTTTTCTGGATCTCCACCTGCAGCTTTTATTAAGTCTTTGTTGTAGAACATTACTCTTGTATCTGTTTCAAATGGAAGTCCATATAATGCTCCATTAAATTCACATTCCGCTATTGCAAAATCAAAAAATTCATTTTTGATTTTTTTTACATCATATCCAGCTTTTTCTAATTGTACATCTATTGGTTGTACAACTTTGTTATAAGCTCTTTGAGCTATTACGAATCTGTCTATATAATATACATCAGGTACCTGTTGTGCAGCAACTGAAGCTATTAATTTTGTGTCATCTCCATCATTGTTCCCAATTGATGCCTGTAATCTTACTGTTATTCCAGGATTTTCTTCTTCAAAGTCTTTAACAAGTTTATCCAATACAGCTTTTCCCTTTGGATCAGTAATTCCATGCCATACTATTATTTCTGTTGAGTAGGCAAATATTACCATTAAAATTACTAATAATGAGAGTATCCCCTTTTTCATTATTAACACCTCCTAATCTTTTCATGTATATTTTTTCATTGAAACAGTTTTTATGCAAATTTTATCACAGTTGTATTTACTTATATATACATGTATATTTTTATTTAGAGGCTAAAATCTTTTGTTTTTTTATGAATTTATTTTTATATGTACATTTTTTACATAGTTCTTCTATTGCAATGTTTTGAGAAAAGTTGTCATATATAGCTTTAGATCTTTTTGAGTTGATTATTTCTGAAAATTCTTGTTCATTTAAGTTTCCAAGATTTATAATTCCATTTTCATCGAGACAACATGGAACAACTGTACCATCATTAAGTATTGCTACATGATCTCTTAGGCCATAGCAAAATCCTTTTTCTGTTTGTTGTTGTTCTGTTATATCTGGCCATTGAAATTCTTTATCATAATTTATATATATTTTGTCCTTTATTTTATAGTAGTCTCTTTCATTGTTTTTTATTGGTATTTGTATTTTGTAGTATTGTTCTATGTATTTTAATATTTGTTGTGTCTGTTGATTTTGTTTTCTCCATATTCTTAAAGATATGTAGCTATTTTTTGATGCATTTTCTATGAATTCAATTATTTGTTTTGTATATTGTTCAGAATTTATTTTATACGGATTTTGTTGCATATAGCTATGAAGTGATATATTTATTCTATATATTGCTGTGTAGTCTGTTATTTTTTTTGCTTTTTGTTGTATATTGTATCCATTTGTAGATAGTGTTATTTTTTTATTGTTTTGTTTTGCTATATCGAGTATTTTTTGTAATTCTGGATGTAATAATGGTTCACCTTTTACATATAAAGTGTAATAGTCTGTATATTTGGATGTTTTTTGTATGTATTTTTGAAATTTTGATATTTCTATGTGTTTTTTTGGTCTTTTATCTATATTGCAAAATGAACATTTTAAATCACATATATTTGTTATTTCTATGTATATTTTTTTGAATTTTTTATTTTTTATTTTTATCACCACTTTTTTATATGATATTTATTTTATCATATTATTATGAAAAACCGGCTTTTAGCCGGTTTTTTTGGTGAGATTTTGCATCTAATATATATATTTTCACAAGGGGATTATTCGTATTCTACTATTAATTTTTGATATATTATATCTAAGTATGTGAGGGAGTATATCATACTTCCTCTTACCATAGTTAAATCCCAGTCTGAGAAGTATTTTTCATATTCTGTTCCACTTTTGTTTATATAGAGTTTTGATATAGTTTCAAAATTTCTTTGATCTGATTTTCCATTGCCTATATCATAATGATCTTTACTTATCACTATATTGTCTGCATTTACAAGTGTATGTGCAAGTCCAAATGATACTGCATATATTTTTCCACCTGATATTTCTGCTCTGTATGTGAGTGGTAATAAATATGATTCTTGTGTCAATACTGCAAGTAATAGTTCAACAGGTATATGATCGAAGTATATTTCTTTTTTCCATAATTCTGATTCACTTATACTTTGATTTAGCATTATATCAGAATGTGTGTATGTATATGCCATTTCTACTATGTATTGAGCATATTCTTTTATTTGTTGATTTGTTAGACTTTCATTTGGAGTTATTTTTGGATATGTTTTTCCAGATTCTGTATAATCTTGTCCATAGAATTTTAACCATACATCCCAAAATCTTCCCTTTTCTGATGTGTATTTTATTATTTGTTCTACTTTTTCAGTTAACATTTCTTTTTTATCGAAATTTGTTATTTTCTTAGGATTTAATTCTTCAAATGTTCTATCTGTACTTTGAGGTTTTACCGGTACTTCTTGATCTACATAGTCTATTAACCAATTTGTTGATGATCCATCATCTGCATTTTTTATTATATTTCCAACATAATTTCTTAATCTAAAATCAGTTGGACTTAATCTTTCTCCAAAGGCTTTACTTATTGTTTCATCTAAGGTTATTTCATTCATGAAGTATTGATAGTATGCAAGTACTTGTTTAGTGTTATGCATTTTTGATTCATTTTTTTTTAACTCTTGATATGAACATTCAGCACCTTGATTATATGCTGCATATATCAGTTTTACAAGTTCATTTCTTGAGTTTGTGTTCAATTTTGAGAACTTTATATCATCTTCATATTTCTTTAATTCTTTTTCGTTTAATATACATGAGCTTAATAATATTAGTATACTTAGAGTAAGTAATATGTACAGTATTTTTTTCATTTATATCCTCCATTTTTATATTTTTTATCTCTATATATTATTTCTATTTATGATTTGATAATCCTTTTACGGTTTTTTTGTTTTTTCTTTATTTTTTTGCTTTTTGATTTGTTTATCTTTACTTTTTGTTTAGATATAATTTATATTTTTTTAATATATTTGTTTTGGACAATTTTAAGCATTTAAAGTCGAGATATTTTTTTTGAATAATATATAAAATCCCCTTAATTAGGGGATTTTTATTTTATGATATTTGTTAATATTTCATAAGTTATGGATGTTATTATTGGCACTGTTAAGTTGTCTATTCCAAATGGTGATAGTATTTCTATTATTGTTGATATTGTTGCTATTAATAATGATGTTATTATTATATTATTTTGAGCTGATATTGATGAGAATATAATCGTTATTATGAATGATATTATGAACATGGTTAAAGATCCTTCTATTGATTTTTCTGTATTTAACATTGAAAATGCTTTATAGAATGTTTTTGAATTTTGTTTTATTATTTTTTTGCATTGTTTATAATCATCATTTAAACTCATTAATTATCACCGTTTATATCATCTTTCATTAATTCATCTGCAGCTATTTTTCCAGAAGTTAATGCTATTGGTACTCCAGCTCCAGGGTGTACAGAACTTCCTGCAAAGTATAGGTTTTCACAGTATTTGAATTTGTTATGTGGTCTGAAATAATTACTTTGCAATAATGTTGGTGCAAGCCCAAAAGTAGCTCCATTCATAGCATTGAAATTGCTTTCAAAATTATTTGGTGTATATATTTTTTCTACTTCTACTAAGTTTTCTATGTTTTCAAGTCCTTTTTTTGTTTTTATTTTGTCATATATTATTTTTTTGTATTCATTTATTTCATCTGAAGTCCATTTATGTCCTCTCGTTTTTAATTCTGGTACTGGTGCAAGTACATATAATGTTTCTTTATCTTTTGGAGCGAGTGTTTCATCTATTTTAGTAGGTATATACATATATATTGAAGGTTCTTTTGGATCATTTCCATTGAATATGTCTGATATGTTTTTTTCAAAGTCTTCTGCAAATATTATGTTATGGAGTCTTGTATCATCACTTATTTTTTTGTTTAATCCAAGATACATTAAGAAACATGAGCATGAGTAGTCCATATTTTCTATTTTTTTGTTTGTGTATTTTCCTCTATTTTTTTCATTTTTTATTAGATTTTTCATAGCATAAGGGAAATCTGCATTTACAATTATATAGTCTGATTCTATTACTTCTCCATTTATAACTATTGCTTTTGCTTTATTATTTTCTATTATTATTTCTTCTACATTTGATTCTAAATGTATTTTTCCCCCAAGTTCTTGAAATAGTTTTGCCATAGCTGTTGCCATGGTGTACATTCCACCTTTTATATACCATACTCCATATATTGTTTCTATCATAGGTATTATTGTGTATATTGATGGACCATTATGAGGTGATATTCCTATATAAAGTGTTTGGAAACTTAACATTTTCATTAGTCTTTCATCATCTACATATTTTGATATTTCATTGTATGCATTGTTAAATGTTTTTAATTTTAAAGCATTTAAGAGTGTTTTTGGATTATAGAAGTCTTTTGCCGATCTGAATCCTTTTTCTTGTATTTGATACATTTTTCCACCTATTTTGGGATTTTTTTCAAAGATTTCAACATCATATCCATTGTTTTGAAGTCTTATTCCTGCTGCTAAACCTGCTGTTCCTGCACCAATTATTATAACTTTGTTTAACAATTTTAATCCCTCCCTGTCCCCTGTATTCATTTTTTGTTTTAATTTAAAGAAAACCTCTCTAATTTGAGAGGTTTTTAAAATTCTTTTAAGAAATGATCTATAAATTTTTTGTCATATATTATCCATTTTATTTCTTTTATATGTTCAGGATTTTGATTATCAAAGTTGTCTACAGCTTTTTTATATTGTTTTACAGCTTTTTCAATTGGATATCCAAATATTCCAGCCGATATCGCAGGGAATGCTATAGAATTTAATTGTAATTCTTCAGCTCTTTTTAATGAGTTAAAAATTGCCATATATAAGTATTCTGCTTCATCTTTGCTTCCACCATACCATATCGGTCCTACTGCATGTATTACATATTTTGAAGGTAAATCGCCAGCTGATGTTACACCTACTTCACCTGTTCTTATTTTTCCTTTTTCTTTTATGTATTGATCTGATTCTTTTTGAAGATTTCCTTTATCCGATATTATTTTTGCAACACCACCACCATGTTGTAATGTTGAGTTTGCAGCATTTACTATCGCATCTGTCTTTTCAATTGTTATATCTCCAATTATTATTTTTATTATGATATTTTTAAGTTTTATTGTTTTTATCGTTTCGTTCATATTTAATCCCCCTTTTAGAATTTTAATTACATATCTAATTCTATTATATCATTTTTTTAGTTTTGATTTTTAAGGGGATTTATTGTATTTCTTTTAATAGTATTTTTAATTTTACATATGTTTGTATATCGGGAGTTTCTATAAGATTTTGACATAATTCTGATATTTTTGTAAATCCTATTTCTTTAAATATTTTTGTATAATATTTAAATTCTTTTATAAATTCAGGGTTTAGTTTTTCTATATTGTTTATTCCTATTTCTGATATTTGTTGTAATAGTTTATTTAATTGGATTATTAATTGTGTATTATCCATTTTTTCCTCCATTGATATTGATTTACAGTAAAGTAAATCAAATAATCACTTCTGCTTCTATTTTTCTTTCATTATTTTGAAATTTCACAAGTATTTTATCTATATTTTTTGTTTTTAGCATTTTTTCCATAATGTTTTTTTGTTCTTCTGAGTAGTTATAGTATATTGTTGTTTCTTCTATTTGTAACTCTATTCTTTGTTTTATTTCATTGAATTTAAACATTTTATTTTGAGGATTTTTTATTATATGGTATTGAATATTTTGTTTTATATATTGTTTTTTTGATTGTTCTATAGTTTCGGTATATTGATCTATATTTATTTTATTTTCTATTATTTGTATTTCCATTTTGTTTGAATTTAATATTTGTATTTGATTTTTTATTATACAATTTTTTAGTTTTATTTGTTTGTTTTTTAAATATTCAGCTGTATATTCATCGTTTATGAATAATGGTTTGTTTTGTATATTTTTTGTATTTTTTCTTATATTGCTTAATGTATATATTTTTTTATCTTTTGTATTTAATAGTAGTAGATTTATTAGTATATTATTGTTGATTAATTTTATTATATGGTAATTTAATACATATGCATTTATTTCATTTATTTGATTTTTTATTGTTTTGTTTATTATTTTGTATTTATAATAGTCATCTGCATCTGAAGTTAATATGTATAATTCTTTTAATATATTTATTATATTTTCATTTATATTTATGAGGTTTGAATTTATTTTGGAGTTTAAATAGTCATTTATTTTTGTTTTTAGATATTGTAATTTTTTATAATATATATTATAATTTTTCATTTTTAGTTCTATACTCATATAATTTATTTCATTTATATCTATTGTATTTAAATTATATAATCCTTTTTCTAATAATGTGTGTAATAATTTTATAGAATTTTTTAATGTGTTTATATTTTTGGGTTTGTATTCTATTTTTATTTTTTGTAGGTTGTTTAGAGTTTGTATATATTTTATTATAATTATTATTTCTTGTATTTCATATTTTTTTATTAGCATTTCTATATCAAATGGATAGTCTATTATATATGTTTTTTCTTTTATGTTTATTTTTAAATTTTCTTCTATTTGATGTGTTATTTTTGTTTGATCATAATTTATTATGGTTTCATTTATTTTGTCTTGATTTGTATATTTTTTTAGTTTTGAATTGTCTATTTCATTTATTTGTTCATAATCTTTTAGGGTTATTTTTTGACTTTCTTTATTGTTCATGAGATATATGTATATCATTATTACGTGTTTACAGTATCCAACAGCTTCACAATCACATGTAAAATCAAATATGTTATTTTTGAATTTTATATTGTATGATTCTGTTTTATAATGATTTTCATTTATTTTTATTATTTGATTTTTTTCTAAAGATTTTAAAGCTCTTTTATACATTCCTTTATTTGTTAAGTCTATTATATATTCTTCATTTAATGAGTTTATTTGTTTATTTATCATTTTTTTACTCCTAAAATTTTTTTACTTTATGTAGTTCACGAGTTGTTTTACTGTATATGATTTGACTGATATATTTAATTTTTCTAATTTTTTTGCAATATTGTTATTATAATAGGTTTTTCCATCATCTTCTATTCCCGTTAATATTAGTATTTTATTTACCATTGATTTTATGTTTTCAAATTCTTTTAACATTGTTTTTTCTTCTGAAAATAAGTCTGTTATCATTATTATTTCTGTATATTGTTTGTTTTTTATTAGTTTTTGTGAGTATTTTAATGCTTTTGATATATCTGTACCTCCGCCAAGTGTTACATTTAATAGTATTTCTATTGGATCTTGTTTTATTTGAGATAAATCTACTATTCTTGTATCAAATAATATTATTTTTATGTTTATATGATTTATATTATAGAATATTGAGGATATTATTGCTGAGTATATTAAACTTTTTATCATACTACCAGAACAATCTACTATTAGTATTATATTTTTTGTTTTTTTTATTGCTTTATTTGGATAGAAGTATATGTTTTCTATATATAATTTTTTTTGTTCTTTGTTGTAATTTTTTATATTTGTTTTTATGGTTTTGTTTATATCAATATTTTTTGATTTTTGGTATTTTGTTGATATTGTTTTGTTTGTAGTCCCAACTGATGATAGGTCTATATTTTTTAACATTTTTAGTTTTATTTCATTTGCTATTTTTTTTATCATGTATTTTATTTTTTCTTGTTCTTCTGTTTTTGTATAGTTTTTGTACATTATTAAATTTTTTAATAGGTTTATGTCTGGTTTTATGTTTTTTATGTAGTTTTTATCTGTTATTAGTTCATATATTCCATATTCTTCAAATGCATCTAAAGCTATTTTGTTTATTGTTTCTTGATTTAATATATTTTTTACTTTGTTTATAGTTTCTATTATGGTTATTCCATTTGATTTTGTTCCATACATTTGTTTATTTTTTGTATATTCATTATCATATACTGTATCTAATAGTGTTTCTATGTTTTGTTGTTCTTTTGTTATGTTTTGATTTAAATTTTCTTTTGAGTATTTTCCAAGTATTAGTCTCCATTTTGTTTTATTATCCATATTTTATTCCTCTTTTTTCAAGTGTTTCTATAGCTTTTTTTTGTATTTTTATGTTGTTTATTATTTGTTGTTGTGTTGTGTTTATTTGTATTAGTATATTTTCTGTTGTATTGTTTAAATTTTTTATTTTTTGAGATAGTTTTACGGTTTCTATTGGTTTTAAGTTTATAAATATTTTTCTTAATTCTGGTAGTATTTGAAAAAATTGTTCTTCTGTCAGTGTTTCTATAAATTGATTGATTATTTTTATGAATTTGTCATCTTTGAATAATATTTGATGGTTGTTTATTATTAAATATTTTAGAAAGTTTGATGTGTGTATTATTCCGAATTCAGTTGTCTTGAAGTTGTTGTTTATTATTTTGTATAGTTGTTTTTCTTCTATTATATTTTGAGTGTATTGTATTGATACTGATATTCCTTTTAATGAAGATGTCCATGTTTTTTTTGTTATTATTTTTAATGTGTTTATAAATATTTTTTTGTTCAATTTTATTATGTTGTTGTTATTTATAAAAGTGTTTAGTTCATTTATGAAGTTTGATATTTTGTTTTCTAACTTTATGTTTATTTTGTCTATTGTCTTTATTTGTGTAAGTATTTTTATGTATAGATTATTTATTATTATTTTTATATCTTCTTCTATATTTTGATTGAATGTTTTTGAGTAATTTATTATGTTTATTAGTTCATAGAATGAATCTATCATATTTGATATATTGTGTTCATTTATTATGTATTCATTTATTTTTTTATATATTTCGTTTGTTTTATTTTTTAATATTGTCATTATTTTTAATATATTGATTGATTGATATAGATTTGTTGAATTTTTTAATTGATTTTTTATTTTTGTGTTTATACAATTGTCTATTGTATTTCCTAAGTACGCATTATCTATTAGTTGATGTATTATTTTTTCTTTGTTTGTTATTTTGAATGTTTGATTTATGTTTTGATTAAGGTCTATTTTGTATAAATTTATTCCTTTTGTTTGAGTTGAATATTCTATGTTTAAATAGTCTAATTTATATAGGTATATCGATTTTTGTAAAGCTTTTTCTGAATTTAGTATGTTTAATGTAATTATTGAATTTTCTTTTATTTTATATTTTTTTGTTGTTAGTATGAAGTCTTGAACTATCGGTGGTAATGTGGTTTCATCGTATGTTTTTCCATAATTTTCTCCTATTAGAAATTTTTTGAAATTTTGTTTTATTTGTTCTGAGTCATCATAATATATACTGTCTGAGTATGTTGTTACTGAACTGTCTATTAGTTCATATACTCCTGGTTTAATTTTTTTTCTTATTTTAGCAAGTCCATTTGCCATATTTATTCCATCTATTATTTTGCTCATAGGTGTTTTTATTTTATTTTTTTGAGCATATTTTATTAGTATTTCTGTGAATGTTTGCGTTGTATTCATACTGTTTTTTAGCATTATTTTTGAGTATTCAGGATAATTTATTCCGGCAGGATATCCATTTAATGATGAGATATTTTTTGTGTTATATGGTATTAAGTAATTTTTATTTTTATCTGTTATTTTATTTATTTCTTTTTTAGAGATTTTTATTTGAGTTTTTATTAGTTCTGGTAGTATTACTGTGTGAAATCCTCCAGTTATTATTAATGTTTTTTCTGTACTATATTTTATTATATTTTCTGCCATATATTTTTCTCTTAATTGATTGAATGTTTGTGTTGGTGTTAGTTTTCTTGTTATTTCACAGTACGCAAGCATTTGTTTTATATAGTTTTCTATTGTTTTGCTTTGTAAGTTTATTTCAAAGTATTTTTCATAAAATTCATCAAATGATTTTAATTTTAATTTTTTTATTATTTCTTTTATGTATTGTGAGTATTCAAAGTTTTGTTTTTCTTTTATTATCTGATAATCATATATCGGTATGTCTATGAATTTTGTTTCTATTTTTTTTTCATATGCGTATTTTATTGCTATATATTCTGGCGATGTATTGAAAAATGGGTAGTTTATTCCTATATTTTCTATGTTTTGATTTATTCCATATATGGATATTGGTGGTTTTGATTTTGCAATGTTTTGTATGTGTTTATTTGCATCTGATGGTCCCTCTATTAATATTGTTTTTGGTTTATATTCTTTTAATGCTTTTTTTAAAAAATTTGAACTTATTATACTATGATGTCTTATTGGAAAAAAGAAATGGTTTTGATTTATATATTTTTTTAAGTTCATTTTATTTTTACCATATTTTTATATAATTTATTGTATATTTCATTTGTTGATGATCTTAGTTTTATTGTTTTTTCAAAGTAGTAATTTAAAGCTCTTATATCATTTTCATTGTTTTCATCAAAACTGTTTATTAATTTATCAAAAACTATATTTGCATCTATTTCTGAATTTGAAAAGAATTTTGCATGTATCATACATTCATGATATACATTTACAAGTTCTGCAGTTGATAAGTTTTTTTCAGGTTTTTCTATTAAATCTCCTTCTATCGTTATTCCAGTTCTTAAGTCATTGTATATTGTTGTCAATATTTCTATTATGTTTTCGTCTATTTTGTTTTTTTCATCCATTTTTATTATTTGATTTTTTACTATTTCTTGTTCTAATTTTATGTTGTTTAAGGGTTTTATATGTTCTATATTAAATCTTCTCTTTAATGCACTACTCATTTCATTTACACCTTTATCTAATGTGTTGGCTGTAGCTATTATATTGAATCCTTTTTTTGCAAATATTGTGTTGTTTTCTTTTAGTTCTGGTATTTGTATCAATTTATCACTCATTATTGATATTAGCATGTCTTGTACTTCTTGAGGACTTCTTGTTATTTCTTCAAATCTTACTATTGAACCTTTTTCCATGGCTTTTAATACAGGTGATTTTATCATTGATTTTTTATTTGGACCATTTGAAATTAATAATGAGTAATTCCAAGAGTATTTTAAATCGGCTTCATTTGTACCTATATTGCCTTGTATTGTGTTCAATGAATCATTACATATAGCAGCAGTTAAAAGTTCGCTGAGCATTGTTTTAGCTGTTCCTGGGACACCTGTTAACAGTAGTCCTCTGTCTGTTGCAAGTGTAACTATTGATCTTTCTACTATGTCATCATTTCCATATATTTTTTTGCTTATTTGTAATTTTTTATCTCCAAGTATGAATTTTTTTACAGATAATGGAGACATTTGCCACCCTTCTGGTTTGTCTTCTTTTTCATTTTTTATAAGTTTTTGTATTTCTTCTTTGTATTGTATTTCCATTGGTTGTTTTATTATTTGCATTTATGCACCTCTATATAATATTAGTCAAGTAGTAATTTTTACCACTTGACTAATTATTTTATTTTATTACTTCATCTAATTGGTTTAATACAGCATTTAGAAATTTTTTGTCTACATTTTTTATTTTATATGTATTATTTTCGTTTAGGTCATCATATAAATAGGATCCTCTTTCTATTTCTTCTTTTTTATAGAATGCAAGTTCTTCTATTTCTGTTGTTTCATCAATTCCACCTATGTATAAATCAGAACCATGTATTTGTGCTCCATATTTAAGTTCATCAAATTGTAGATGAAATCCGCTATATCCACCACCATCGGTTATTGAATTTTTACTCCATCCCAATTTTTCTAATCTATTTATTAGGGTTGCAACATACATTTTTTTACCTTTATATCTTTTTAAAAAGTGTTTTTCTTGTTCTTCTTGGGTTAATTTTATTAGTTTTATGTTTAATTGATTTACAGGTTGCTCTATTTCATTGTCTTGTAAATTTTCTTTCCATTCATTTATTTGTTTTTCTGTTATATCAAATGGGTGTATTAGTACTATTTGATCTTCTGATTTGAGTTTTATTTGATCATATTCTTGGTTTTCGAATGTTCCATCTTCCATATATCTGAATGTTTTTTGTATTTTTTGATTTTGGTCTATTATGCCCCATATAAGTCCTGTTGCAAATATATTCATTATTGGATTGTCTTTGAATACTTCTTTGAATGTTTTTGAATTCCATTTTCTTGTTATGAATATTGCTCTTTCTAATCTTAATTTTTGAGATTCTATGACCGTTTTTAATTGTTTTTTTAGGTTTGTAAATTCTTTTTTTGTTGTTTTTGCTATTTGTTCATCATCAGATTTATTTGGTTTTGGAAGAGTTTTTAATTTTTTTCCTTCTTGATCATATATTTGTATTGTTAGATCTTTATTTAATTTTCCTATGAATTTTCTATTTCCATAATTTAGTTCTATTTCACCTTTTGTATTGAATCCAAGATTGGGTATTACTTTATCTGAGAGCTCTTCAGAGGTTAATCCCATATTTTTAGCTGCTATATAAAAGTATTCTTTTGCAGTTTCTTTTACTTTTTTGTGTTTGTATTTTCTACTTATTGTATCGAGTTGCATCAGTGCATAATCACTTCCATGAAATGATAATGCTTTTATTCCTTCCGCTGCTATTGCACCTCTCATATTTAAAGCCCAATCGTCTATTTGTTTTTTGAATTCTATTATGAATTCATCATCACAGTTATAAACAGCAAATACCATAGCCATTTTTTCTTTTGCTTTTGCTCCATTGTTTTGCCATATATTGTATACATATCTTCCTAATGTGTTTAAATCATTTTTAGATAATTTTTCTTTTATTTCATTTGCAAGTAAAGGTAGTTCCACTTTTGGACTTAAAAGGAATGAGGATATGTAATATTTTATAACTATTTCATCTATATATTCATTTTTTTGTTCATATTTTATTTTTGGTATATCTATTATATTTAATTTTTCTAATTTTTTATCTATTATTTTTGGATTGTATAATTCTTTTATCAGATTGACTATTGAATTGTTTTTTGTATCGAATTTGTTTATTTTATTGTATGTTATAAGATATTCTAATTCTTCTTTGTTTGCTTTGGGTAATTTTTGTTTTGAAAGTTTTTGTAGTTCTTCATCATATTCATTTTTTCCTTTTAAGTTTTCTATTATTAAATCTCTGATTTTTTTGGATTTTGAATTTAATGATTCAACTATTATTTTTTTGTTTATTATTGGTTTTTTTATGTAGTAATTGAATATATCTTTGTATATTATATAATTTGTATTTTTGTTTAATTTTTTTTCTAATAGTTCATTTTTTTCTATGTATTCTAAATAATCTTTTTTTATATCATCACTTAAATTTTGAACATGTATCCAATCACTTTCTATTAAGTTTATTATATATTCTTGATTTTCACCTATTGATATTATTTGATCTATTACATTTTTTGATTGATATTTTAGTCCTATGATGTTTAATATGTATTCGCTTAAGTGATAATTTAGTTTTATATAATTTCCACATATATTTGATTCTTCTAATAATAAGTAAGCTGATATTTCAAAATATAATGAGTATGATAAATCATGTATGAAATATGATATTTTTTGATAATCATGTTCTAATATATTTTTTGTTTTTAATAATTGTTTTATTTCTTGATATTCTTTTTTTTCTTTTAATGCTTTAAATATATTGTTTATAAATTTGTCTTCAAAATATTTTATGTGTTTTTCTATTTTTATATTTAGATCTTTTGCTTTTTTTATTAGGTATGCATGTATTATTAGTGTTTTTATCATATCTTCTTTTTTGTCAAAAGTTTTTATTATTTCTAATAGTTGTTCTATATATTCTTGATTTATCTGATGATTCATAAGTTCTTTTAATATCTTTTTTTCACCATAACTGAATATTATTACATTTTTTAAGAATGTTTTTAATAGTTTTTCATTTAATTTCATTTTTGTTGATAAGTCGTTGAATTCGTTCATATAAAAATTCATTCTTTCTATTGAAGAATATGAGATATTTGAATATATTGAGTATATTGTTGTTGAGTGATTTATAAATATTTGTTGTATTTTTTCTTCTATTTCTTTTCCATGGATTTTGTTTATTTTGTATAATGTGTAAGTTATCAACATGATGAAATCTTTTTGTTTGTTTATTTTTGATAAATTTATAATTTTTTTTATTTCATCTAAGTATTTTTCATTTTGATCATGTATGTATTTTATGTATAATATTTGTATTTTTAAATCGTTTGAATTTGTTGTATTATATATTTTATCCATATTTTTTATATGTTTTTTATATTCTTTTTCATCATTTAAATTTTTTGGAATTTCTTTGTTTATAAGTATTTGTTTTGTATATTTTATTGTGTTCATTATTATATTTAAATATGTGAAGAATGTTTCATCTGTTTTTTCTATATATTCAATATCTAGATTTTCATTGCTTTCTTTCAATATTTCTAAAGCTAAGTCTACATCATTTGTAATTAAGGAAAGTATTTTAAATACTTTGTAATAGTTTTCTTTTAATTCTTCTTTTGGAGTGTATAAGAAAAAATTGAAGTATGAAAAATTTGTATTTGTTTTTATCTTATTTTTAGTTTCTATGAAATTTTCTGAATTTTTGTAGTATGATTCTAATATATTTATTTCTTCTTTGTTGAGTTTATTTTTTATTGGTTCAAAATATTTTTCTTTATAATTCAATATTAGTAACTCCCTTTTTTAATTAAAATAATTTGTTCATGTTTATCTTTTGTTCTTTTTTTTGTTTTTCATTCAATTTTTTATAGCAGTCTCTACACACAGCTATATATTTATCAAATCCACCTATATCTATTTCTCCACCATTTTCAATGGTTTTATAAGATATAGTTCCTGTGTATTCTCCACATTCGTGACATACTGCTTTTTTCTTTATTACTTCATCTGCATATCCCATTAATATACTTGTTGTTGGAAATATATTGTTTTTAAAACTTAAGTCTAATCCTGAGCAGAATACATCTATTCCTTTATCAATTAGATTTAGTATTATGTCTTTTAATTCTTCTGATATGAATTGTATTTCATCTATAAATACTGCTTTTTCATTTCCTTCAAGTATTTTAAATATTTCTTTTGGTTCTTTTATAGGATATGCTTTTACTCTTGTATTGTTATGAGATACTATGAATGTTTCATCATATCTGTTATCTATTGATGGTTTGAAAGCTTTGTAATTCTTTTTTCCTAAATGATATATTTCAACATATGATAGTAATTCAGATGTTTTTCCAGAGTACATAGGTCCTACTATTAATACAAGTCTTCCACTTTTCATTTTATTACCCCTTTCGAATTTTTTTATTGTTTATAATTTTTATAGTCTCTTATATATATATGGTAGTAGTGATAGTGATATGATGTTGATAGTTGAAAAGTGATTCAAATTAGCTTGAATTCTTATTAAATTAAGTCTATAACTTATCAACTTATTATTATTGTTATCAACTCATTTTTGTTGATAACTTATAAGTACACTTTTGTATATTATTATCATGTTGATAGTTTTTTGTATCGACATAATTATCGACTGAGTTATCGAAAATCATGTCGATAACATAGTTATAGACATTTTTTGTTGATATTTTTTTAATTTAAAAGTTCATAACTTATTAAATAATGTATTTGAGATATTTTTGAAAGTTATCAACTAAATCAACTTATCAACGTTGATAGTTTATAACTTAAATCTTGAATAAAAATAAAAAAAATGTAAGTATTTTATAAACTAACAAAGATTTAACCAATGTCGATAAGTTGATAAGTTTTTTTATATGTCATTTGATTAATAATTTATAAAAATTTTATTGCTATTATATTTTACAATAAAGTATGAAAAGAAACACATCATTTACATATGAAAAAAAATTCAAAAATAATTTACAATAAGTAATTTTATTCATTTTTTATTAAAAATTGATTTTTTTATTTTAAAGTTGTATAATAATATAAAGTTAAGATTATTAATTTTTTTTGAATTTTATATGTTTTGAATTAAATGAAAATTCAAAAATTAAAGAGAAAGTCATAAAAATTACTCATTAAGGGGGGATTTAAGTGAAAAAAGTACTTTTTTTAATCATGTTAACTATCATGGCTGGAATATTACTGGTATCTTGTACTCAAACTCAGAAGCCACCAGTAATAGAGAATAAGTTTACTCCAGAAAATGGAACAAAACATTTAGAAGGTACTGTTAGATTGACTTGGAAAAAATCAGAATCTAATGTACCTCTAACTTATGCTGTTTATGTTGGAGAATCAGAAACTAATTTAAATAAAGTAGCTGAAAAATTAACTAATAACTATTATGATATTCAAACAGAACCTAATAAGAGATATTATTGGAAAATTGAAGTTTCAGATGGTTCTCAAAAAGTTTCAAGTGATGTTTATGAATTTTGGACTAAAGGCTTAGAAGTATTATTAGTTAAATATAATTCTGGTCCAAGAGTTTCAGAGGGAAAAATAGAGGTTTTTAATTCGTCTAATGATTCAAAACTCGGTGAATTTATAGCAGATGAAGAGGGTTATGCTGATATAAATATACCAAATATACCTGAAAAAGTAGAACTTGTTATAACTAAAGAGGGTAATGCTAAAACAGTTGTAAAAAATTTAAAACCAACATATTTTTTAAATAAAGAACCTTTAGAAATTTATTCAAGAAAAGCTTCTTTATGGGAAGATTCATCAGATATAGAATTAAATGAAGTAACTATTAATTATTATAATTCTGATGATACTCCATTTAATATTGATACTACACCAGCTACACAAAATTTTAAAGCTTCTTTAGAAATTTTACAAAAAGAAGAATTTCATTATATAACATATCTCACAAATTGGAATAGAATTCCTGGTTCAGGAGCTATGATATCTGATAGAACTGCTACTTATTCGAGTGAATCAACTAAAACCACTTCAAATATAAGTTTAACAGGTCTATCAAATGGTGAAAATGCTTTATTTACTGCGGTTTATGATCATAATGATAATTTGGTTTTGAATATAGATTATGTAAATGTTCAAAGAGTATTAGATACAGCACCAGCAACACCTTATAATGTGATGAAAGCAACAGATGTTGCAATTTTAAATCAAAAAAATATGATTTCTTGGATGAGAAGAAGAGGTTTAGCTTATTATAATGATCCTGTAGATTTGACAGGAAAAAATAGAACTTTTGATAATTCTATTTCATTAAATATTCCTGAATTAGAAGTAGATATGAATGGAATTCAAACAGATTCTAATTTATATATTGAATTATTCTGGATAGATTTTGATAGCTATGAAATATTAAAAGCTAATTCACTTATAGAAGGTCCAGATGATTATGAAGAACCTGAGGCATACAATGTTTATAGATCTTTTGATGATATAAATTATGTAAAAATAGGTACTGTTAGATCTTCTTATACAACTTATAGAATATTACAAAGTAAACCTTTGGCTAATTTTGTAGATCAATCATCACAGTTAACTCCAGGAGAAGAAGTATGGTATGGTATAAAACCTAAATATAATGGATATGAAGGAAATATGACAAAATTAGGATCTGTAGTTCCTATGGATCAATTTAATATAGAATTAAAATCTCCTGAACATAATTCTATGGATGTTTCTGTGAACCCTGTATTTAAATGGGGACCAGATAAAGAATTGGTTTCCGATTCTGATGTTGTATATGCTTATAACCTTTTTGTATATGATTGGAATCAATCGAATAATGGATTATTTGTTCCTGTTTCCGATACTTCAACAGAACCATTTGGTTATACATTTGCTACATTGGGAAAAGAAGATGTATCTGTAGAATTTACTGGAAATGTTGAAAAAGATGGTTTAAATTGGCATGTAATTAATCCTTATGGAATATTTGTAAGTGGAGATAATTCTCTTTATAAATCTGATAAACTTGAAAATGGAAAGTCTTATAACTGGGGAATAAATATTGCTTACGCTATTTCTATAGATGATGATAGTGAATCATATTCTATTTCGGCAGATTTTAGATATAGAGATAAAGGTTGGGGAGTAGATCCTTATCCATATGGTATGGAACCTGATTTACATGCTGATTTTACAACTGAGACGTTAAATTAAGGGGGGTGAGTTGTAGTGAAAAAACTATTTATTGTTTTATTAGTATTAACTGCTTTAATTTTAAGTAGTTGTATGATGCCAAAAGAAAAAAATAATGAAAATAATAATGATATATCAAAAAATTATAGATTTGAAGATTTAATAAGTAAAAGAATAGATGAATTAGATTTGTATGAATATTTTGATAATCAAATAAATGTAGGTTATGAAAACGAAGAAGCTTTGGATAAAATAGTAAAATTATTAAAGGCTGAAGATATAGAAAAAGCTGAAAATTTAAAAATAGCAAATTTAACTTTAGATATTTCTACTAAAAAAGCTTTAGAAGTTTTAATAAAAAATAAGGTTGAAGGTATAAGATTTGCAGAACCAAATTTTAAAAGAGAAATAACACCTTATGAAAAAGTAGATATAGTAGATATAAGTTCAAAAGCACCTTCAAGATATAGTTCACAATGGGCTTTAAAAAAGCTTAAAGCTGAAGAAGTTTGGAATTTAGGATATACTGGAAAAGATGTAATTGTTTCTATAATGGATGGTGGTTCTGATTCAGCACATCCAGATTTGCAAGGACAATATGTTGATGGAATAGATTATTATAATAAAAAAACAATCCCTGCAGGAACTTCAGTTCCTTATGGAGATCATGGAACACATGTTTCTGGTATAGTTGCTGGTACTGGAAATTTTGAAAATGGAACAGGTATAAAAGGTCTTTCACCAGATGCAAAATTAATGGTAGCTCCTGTTTTTGCTCCTGATTTTGTAGGGGATTTTAATGTTGCTTTAAATGCACAATGGTCTGTTATAAATGGTGCAAAAATCCTTCAAAATAGTTGGGGTGGACCTGGTTATTCTGATACTTTAAAAGAAGGTTTTGATTATGCTTTAAGAAATAATGTCTTAGTAGTTGTTTCTACTGGTAATACTCACATTGAAGAAAATTGGGGAAGTCCTAATTCATTACCAGGTATAATAGGTGTTGGTGCTAGTGGACCGGATGATAATGTTACAGATTTTTCAACTGGAGGAGATTCAGTTTCTGTAATAGCTCCTGGTTATCAAATATTATCAACTATAGCTCATAATAGTATTGAATTAAGTAATATTTATGGACCTTATTCTTTTTATAATGGTACATCTATGGCTTCTCCATATGTTTCAGCTTTAGCTGCTTTATTATTTGAAAAATATCCAAATGCAACTGGATATCAAATAAGAAAACTTATGGAATTAACAGCTAAAGATATTGGAGTAACTGGTTGGGATGAAAAATCTGGTTATGGAAGAATAGATCCTTTAGAAGCTTTAAGTGCAGAACTTCCTTCTCATACTGGTGGTAATTTAGAAATTACTGTTACAGATAGTACTGGAAAAGTACCACTTGCTGGAATTTATGTAACTTTAAAGAGAAATAATGGACCAAGTTATTATGCAAGAACTAATGCTAACGGAGTTTGTGGATTTTATCAAATAGATCCTGATACATACGATGTTATAATGGGTGGACCTGATTTATTAGATACAAATTCTTTAGCATTCAGAAGTGCAGAACAAAATTCTATAACAGTTAAAGATGTTAAAGTTGATGAAGATACTAAAATTAATTATACTATGAAATCTACTTTTGAATTATCAATGGCTAAACCAATGGCTTCAGGAAATTATACTTTGAAACTTTTAGGTGCAGATAAGGTTACAGAAGTTTATTCTGAACCATTAACTTCTATAACAACTATAACAGATCCGGGAACTATGGTATTTTATATTAAAGTAGAACCAGATTCTTTACCACCTTTGAATCCTCCTACTTTATCAGATAATTTTGAAACAGGAGATTTTTCTAAAATGTCTTGGGAACTTAGTTCAAATGCTCCATTTATTGTTGATGTAGCTGGAGTTCATGATAATGTTGTAAAATTTGCTGATATAGATGATGATGAAGTATCTAATTTTAGTACAACAACTACGTTGCCAAATTCAAAATATGGTTATATAATGAATTTTGATTATAAAGTTTCAAGTGAAGCTGATTATGATTATTTATTTGTTAAAATAAATGATGAAATTGTATTTAAAGTTTCAGGAAATTTAGATTGGGAAACAGCTTCTATTCCTCTTGAACAAGGAGAAAATAAAATAGAATTTGAATATTCTAAAGATAGTGCAGCTTCTTCAAATATGGATACTGCATGGATAGATAATATTGAAATAATAAAATTACCTGATAATTATGCTGATTATAATGTTTCAGGATATATAAAAATAAATGGCGAAAGAATTTCATTGCAACAATCTCTTTATAATGGATTTATTATAGATGATGATCCTATAAATGAACTTCCATTTATAGTTTTTTAAATAAGTTTATTTAAGCGGCTTTTAAAGCCGCTTTTTTAATTATTATTTAATTATTTTTTATATAATTTAATCGATCGGAGGTGAGATCATGGATATGAAATTGATTTTTTTGATCGGTGGTGTTGTCGTTTTATTGGGGGGATTGGTTTTTTTGGGTAATTTAAAAGATGATAATAGTGATAATTTAAAAAAAGAAAACCCTAAGGTTAAGACTTTTGATGTTGAGGGTGATAAGTTTGAATTGAAGGATATGAATGATATGGGAGAAGTTTTGGTTTATGAGATTGTTGATAAAAAATCAAGAAGTGAATTACCTGAAATTTTAATAGATGAGAATGGTAGGTTGATAAGTGTTTGTATTGGTAAGAAAAGTACAGGTGGTTATGATTTGAGTGTTGATAAGATTTATATTAATGATGATATTATAACTGCTGAAATTAATTTAAAGGAACCTGGATCTGAACCAGTGACACAGGCTTTTACATATCCTTGTATTAGTTTTAGAATTTTGACAGAACTCGATAAGGGTAGGTATCAGATAAAGGTTATTTTAAAAGATAAGTTGATGAATCAGAATATGTTTAAATTTTTTGATTATGAATAAAATTAAAACGGATAAGTTTATAACTTATCCGTTTTTTATGAATTTATTTTTGATATTATTTCTTCTCTTGTTGGTATAGATGTTTGAGCCCCTTTTTTTGTGACTGAAATTCCTGCCGATACTGCTGCGAATATTAGACTTTTTTCTATTGAATTTTTGTCTGAGAGTGCTGATACAAATGATCCATTGTATATATCTCCTGCTGCAGTTGAATCTACTGCTTTTACTTTTATTGATTTTATTGTTGATAATTGATTTTTTTCATCTATTAATAGACTTCCTTTTGACCCCATTTTCATTATTAGATTTTTTACTCCAGTTAATTTTTTGAATAATAATCCTTTTTCTCTAAGGTCTAAATCTATTTTATTTGAGACTTTTCTGAATAAATATTCAAATTCTGTTTCATTTGGAGTTAGAAAGTCTATATCTTTAAGATTTTCTATATTTGTTGCTTCTTTTGGTGCTGGATCATATATTATTTTGATGTTTTTTTCTTTTAGTTTTTTTATTGCATAGTTTATTGTTGTTTCTGGCATTTCGTTTTGTATCATACAGTATTTTATTTTGTCGGAATATTTTTCTAAAAAGTTATCAACTTTTTGTGTTGATATTTTATCATTTGCTCCAGGATGTATTATTATTCTATTTTCTCCTTCTTGTGAGACCTCTATATAAGCTCTTCCTGTGTTGGTGTCTTTTTCTATGCAGTATCCTTCTATATTGTTTTTTTTGAATTCTTTTTCTATTTTTTTACCGTATTCATCATCACCAATAACTGTACAGAAATATACTGGATTTTTTGTCAGTTTTGCAGCTGTTATTGCTTGATTAGCTCCTTTTCCACCAAAATTTGTATCTATTATATCTGATTTTTGTGTTTCACCAGGTGCGGTGAAGTGGTGTACACTTAGTACTATGTCTATATTTGTACTTCCTATAACTCCTATCATTTTTTTCCACTCTCCCGTTTATAGTTTGAATTTTTCTATCATTTCGGTTAGTTCAAATACAAGTTTTGAAAGGTTGTTTGATGATTCAGCAATTTCTTCATTTATATTTGTTTGATTTGTTGCTATTTCTTGTACTTCATCTGATGTGTTTATTGATTCTATTATCGAATTTTTTATTGAGTCATTCGATATTTTTACTTTTTGGCTGTTTTGATTTAGTGTTTTTATTATTTCATTTTGCGTTTTTATTTGTTGATTTATTTTTTGTATTGAACTTAATATTTCTTCAAATGTTTCATTGGTATTGTTTATTATTTTTATTCCCGATGATACATCATCTACAGATTGTTTCATGGAGTTTTGAATTTTATTGGATTGTTTTTTGATGTTTTCTACTATTGAATTTATTTCTTTTGTGGCTTTGGATGCATCTTCTGATAGTGTTCTTATTTCTTCTGCAACTACTGAGAATCCTTTTCCGAATTCTCCAGCTCTCGCTGCTTCTATGGATGCATTTAATCCAAGTAGGTTTATTTGTTGTGATATGTTTTCTATTCTGTCTACTATTGATCCTATATTGTTTGTTAAGCTTGAGAATTCTGTTATTAATTTGTTTGAATTTTCTGTTGATTGATTTATGTTTTTTATTTGATTTATTGATTTTTCTATATTATTTTTTCCTTTGTCTGATGATGTTAGTATTAAATTTGTGTTTTGTTCTATTTTTTGTGATTGTGTATTTAATATTTTTATTTCATCTAAGAATTCTTCTAAGGTTGATTCAGAATTTTGAATTTTTTCGAGTTGTGTATCCATGGCTTGTTTTATTTTTTCTATGTTGTTTGAAACTATTTTTGAGTTTGCACTTCCTTCTTGAGTTGCAGATGAAAGTTCTTCACTGGATGATGATACTGTTTCTGAACTTTGTTTTATGTTTTCTATTATTGTTGATATGTTTTTTATCATTTTGTTGAAGGATTGTGCGAGTTGTCCTATTTCATCTTTTCTTGTTTGTTCTATTTTTTGGGAGAGGTCTCCATTTGATATTGATTGAGTTATTTTTACCATGTTTTTTATTGGGTTTGTTATTGTTCTCGTTATTATTATAGCTATTGTTATAACTATTACTATTATTATTATAGCTATTATTAGTAATTTTTGTATGAATGAATTTAGAGTTTTGAAAGCTTCGTTTTTATCTACTTGAGTTGTTATTGTCCATTTTTTGTTTTCGTCTATGTTCAAAAGAGAATTTGAGGTTATTAATTCTTGGGAATTGGTGTTTGTTTGTATTTTTTCATTTATTTTTTGATTTTTATAAGGTGTTTTTAGAATTGAGTTTGAGTTTGTTATATAGCTGGTATATTTTTTGTTTTCTGTATTTTGTATTATTTGATTTATTTTTTGTTCGGGTATTTCAAGCATTACCCATCCTGCAAATCTTCCATATGAGTTTATTGGAGATATTATGTATATATAGTTTTGATTTTGTATTTTTATATAGTCTGATATGTTTGTTTTTTCTTGTGATATGTCTAATAGTTGTTTTATTGTTTGATTTGTTTCGTTTATGTTTTGATTTATCATTTCATTTTGTGTCGTATTGTATAGTATTTGACCGCTTTTTTCTATTAGTATTATATCTGAATATTGATAAGATGTTATATAGTTATCGAAGAAGGGTTTGAAGTCTTTTAATGCATTTTGATAGGAGCTGCTTTCTTTTCCACCAAGTCTTAATCCACCTTTGAACATAGTGAAAGCATCTTGTGTTTCTTTTATGTTTGTTATGTGGTTTATATCTGTTTTAGCTTTGTTTAATATGTTTTCTATTTTTTGTAATTTTTCATCATTTATTGAGTTTAATGTTTGATATGTGTCGTTTTTTAATATTTCGCTTGTTTCGGTGTATTGCATATATATTAGTAAGGTTATAGGTATTATAGATATTATTAGGAATGATAGTAAGATTCTTGTAAATAATTTCATTTTCATGCTTTTACACCCCCGCTTTTGACATTAAGTCGATAGCGGAGCTAAAAATAGCTCCGCTTTTTATTTATTTTACAAGTTTTAAGTCAACAGGGAAGTATACTGTCATTGTGTTTAGATATTCTACTGCTTTTGTTACTGCGAGTCCTCCCATTTTTTCTGGTTGTTGAGCTATTGTTGCGGCCATTTCTTTATTTTGAACAGATTTTACAGCATCTGGTACTGCATCAAAACCTACTACAACTACATTTTTTAGTTTTCCTGCAGATTTTAAAGCTTCTATTGCACCTAATGCCATTTCATCATTTTGAGCAAATACTGCATTTACATCTGGATTTGATTGTAATAGATTTTCCATTACTACTAATCCTTCTGCTCTGTTGAAGTTTGCTGTTTGTCTTGCTACAACTTTTATATCTTTGTATTTTGATATTCCTTGATCGAATCCTGCTCCTCTATCTCTTGCTGCAGATGTTCCAGGTATTCCTACTAATTCTATTACTTTTCCCTTTTGATTTAATTTTTCTGCTATAAATTCTGCAGCCATTGCTCCACCAGCTATATTGTCAGAAGCTATATGTAATAATACTTTTCCACCATTTGAGCCTCTGTCTACAGTTATTACTGGTATATTTGCATCGTTTGCTTCTTCAACTGATGATGCTATTGCATCTGAGTCTGTAGGGTTTATTATTATTAGATCTACTTTTCTCTGAATCATATCTTCTATATCATTTAACTGTTTTGCAGGGTTATCTCTTGCATCTGCAACTATTAGATCTATATTTAATTCTTCGGCTTTTTCTACTGCACCGTCTTTTAATGCTACAAAGAAAGGGTTGTTGAGTGTTGATACGGATAAACCTAATGTGAATGAGAATCCAATACTCATGATGAGGGTTAAGGCTAATAATGTTAATAATGTTTTTTTCATACTGAAAACAACCTCCTTATATTAGTCTTCTTTTTCAAGAAGTACCGCTATTAGTATTATTACTCCTTTTACTGCATCTTGATAGAATGGAGATACGTTTAATAAATTCATTCCATTGTTTATGGTTCCGAGTAGCAGTGCTCCAAATAATGTTCCAAATACTCCGCCATATCCACCAGCTAATGAGGCTCCACCTAGTACAACGGTTGCTATCGCATCTAATTCATAACCTGTTCCAAAGGTTGGTTGAGCAGAGTTTAGTCTTGCTGTAAGTATGATTGCACTGATTGCTGAAAATAATCCACTTATCATATATATTATTATTTTGTATTTGTCTACATTTACTCCAGATAGTTTTGTAGCTTCTTCATTTCCGCCTATTGAGTATGTATATAGTCCAAGTCTTGTTTTTTTGAGTATATAATAGGTTATGAAGAATACTATGAACATTATTATTATAGGCATTGGTATTCCAAGAAAGTCACCTCTGCCAAGAAATCTGAATCCTGAACTGAATCCTGATATCGGTATTCCTTCAGTGAATCCAAGGGTTAAACTTCTTGCTATTGCCATCATTGCGAGTGTTACTATGAATGGTTGTATTTTTCCTTTTGATATTATTATTCCATTTAATGCCCCTATTGCTGAACCAACTAATAAAGCAACTATTATTCCAAGTATTGGGTTTCCAGCTTTTACAATACTTGCCATTATGACTGCACTTAATGCGAATGTTGATCCAACAGATAAGTCTATTCCACCAGTTAGTATTACAAGTGTCATTCCAAATCCAATTATTGATATTATCGATGTTTGTCTCAATATGTTTGTTATATTGTATATGCTTAAAAAGCTGTCAGATATTATGGATAGTATTATAAATATTCCTATAAAACCAACTAAAGCTGGATTTTTTCTTAAGAATGTTAAAATTTTATTTTTTGTCATTTTCTGTCAACCCCGTTCCTGCTTTTAGTATTTTTTCTGGATCCATATCTTTGGAGTTTATTATTCCAGATACTTTTCCTCTGTGCATCACCATAGTTCTATCGCATAGTCCAACTATTTCAGGAATTTCTGAAGATATTAGTATTACTACTATTCCCTGATTTGCAAGTTGATTTATGAGATTGTATACTTCTATTTTTGCACCAACATCGATTCCTCTTGTTGGTTCTACGAATATTGCAAGTTCAGGTTGTCTCATTAAATATTTTGAGATTACTACTTTTTGTTGATTTCCACCAGATAATTTTTTTAATTTTTGTCTTTGATTAGGTGTTTTTATTCTGAATTTTTGAATTTCTTCTTGAGCTGTTTTTTCAGCTTTTTTCCAATTTATGGAGTATGAAGTTCCAAATTTTTTTATGTTTGGTAGTATTATGTTTTTTGTTATATCTAATCCTGGTATTATTCCTTGACTTTTTCTTTCTTCTGGAATTATTATTATTCCATTTTTTAATGCTTCTAAAGGATTTTTTAAATGTTTTATTTCTTTTGATTTTATGATCATTTTTTCAAATTTGTTTTTCATTATTCCAAAGAGTCCCATTGCAAGTTCTGATTTTCCACATCCAACAAGTCCTGTTATTCCAAATATTTCACCTTTTTTAATTTTGAAACTTAAGGGTTTTATATGATTTTCTACTTCAAAATTTTTTAGTTCAAATATTATTTCGTCTTCTATTTTATTGAATTTTGGATACATGTCTTTTACTTCTCTTCCAACCATCATTTTTATTAAAGTGTCTTTTTCATAGTTTTTTAGTTCACCAGATCCTATGAATTCTCCATCTCTTAATACTGTTACTTTGTCTGATATTTCATATACTTCATCCATTCTGTGAGTTATAAATATTATGGATATACCTTCTTTTTTTAGATCTTTCATTATTTTGAATAGTTTTTTTACTTCATGTTCTGTTATTGTTGCTGTTGGTTCATCCATCACTATTATTTTTGAGTTGTATGATAATGCTTTGGCTATTTCTACGAGTTGTTTTTGGGATACATTTAAATTTTTTACTTTTTCTGAAGGGTCTATTTCAAAGCCAAGCATGTTTAAGTATTTTTTTGATTCTTGTATCATTTTTTTTATGTTTGTGTTGAATATGGTTCCTATTTTTTTGCCAAGAAATATATTTTCAGCTATGCTTAAGTTTTCGGCGAGCATAAGTTCTTGATGAATTATGGCTATACCTTTTTTTTGTGAGTCTAAAGGATTTTTGAAGTTCATTTTTTGATTTTCTAAGTATATTTCACCTGAAGTTGCCGTATATACACCACCAAGTATTTTTATTAATGTGCTTTTTCCAGCTCCGTTTTCTCCAAGTAATGAGTGTATTTCTCCTTTTTCGAGTTGAAAATCTACACTTTTTAATGCTTTTACACCTGAAAAATCTTTGCAGATTTTTTCCATTTTTAACAGCATTAGAATATTACTCCTGAGATTAACATTATATTTGAGTAAGGGCTGGCTTCTCCTGTTCTTATGAAGAATCTTGAATCTTTTGCATGTTTTTTAAATTCTTCATGTGTTAGTTCTTTTATGGTGGTTTTTATATTTTTTGTTATGTATTCATATTGTTCTTTGTTTTTTTCTTTTATTTCTGATGCTATTATTACTTGCTCTATTTCTAATTCTTTTAGAACTATTTGAAGCACCTCTTTGAAGGAGGGTTTCCCTTTGTCTAGTACTATATCGACATATTTTGATTCTTTTGGTATAGGATATCCCATATCAACTATTGTCAATATGTCGGTATGTCCCATTTTTGCAATTTCTGAGGATATTATTGAGTTGTATATTCCAGTTTTTTTCATCTTTTCACCTCATTTTCTTTTTAATACGCTGTTTCTTAGTATTAATTCGTTTTTGAACATTTTTATAGGGTTTTCTTTTACTTTTTTTTGTAATATTTGTATTACTATTTCTGAGGCCGTTCTTCCCATTTGATATATTGGTTGTTTTATGGTTGTCAATGGTGGGTTGAACATTGCACTGAATAGTATGTCATCATATCCTGTAACACTTACATCTTTTGGTACATTTATTTTTCTGTTTTTTAGACCTTGAATTATTCCATAGGCCATTAAATCGTTTGAGCATACTATTGCATCTGGTATTGTTTGAATTTTTTCTGCAATTCTTATTCCCGATTGGAATGTGTAATCAGCTTGTATTATTTGATTTTTTATTTTATGTTTTTTTGAAAAATCTGTAAATGCTCTGAGTCTTTCACTTGCTGAAAATATGTTTTCATCTCCGGAGATGAATATATATGTTTTATGATTGTTTTTTAGAAGATAATCGAGTAATGTAGTCATTCCTTGATAATTGTTTGATACTATGTAGGATGAATTTGAGTTTTTTTCTATTCTGTCTATGTATATGATCGGAGTTTTTATTTTTTTGAATTTTTCAAGATTTCCAATACCAGCATATAGTATTGCATCTACTTTTTTTTCGAGTAGTAGTTTTACTATTTTTTCATCTTCTTTTTTATTATCTGAATTACATATTATTGTTGAATAGTTTTGTTCTCTTAGATAGTCTTCTGATCCTTTTACGAGCATAGAAAAAAATGGGTTTGATATATCTGGAATTATTATTCCTATTGTTTTTGTACTACCCATTCTCAAACTTCTTGCCAATGAATCTGGATAGTAGTTTAATTCTTTTATTGTTTTTATTATTATTTCTTTTGTTTCTTTTTTTACTGGTAATGTATCATTTAGTACTCTTGAAACTGTAGAGGTACTTACACCAGCTTTTTTAGCAATATCTTTTATTGTAATTTTTTTATCCATAAGTATTCATCCACCTTAATAATAATATACAAATATCATGCAATCGATTTCATAGAGGGATTAAAAAAATGAAAATACTCTATTGAATAGGTTTTTAAAGGATTGATTAATTTTAATAATGATATGCAATCGATTTCAGAATGTTTTCAAATTTATGTTATCATGATAATTTTTTGTTTTCTAAGTTATTTATATGTTATTGTGATTGATTATTTTTGTATAAGACTACTTATTTGCATTTATTTTATTTTTTCTTAGTTTTATTTGAAAATATTTTTACCATACTGTTTTGTATAGTTTCATTAGTTCTTTTGGATTTTCTATTTTTATATATTTACCATAATATGTTATTAAACCAAGTTTTTTTAGTTCATTTATCGATTTTGTTATGGTTATTCTTGATATTCCAAGTGCGTTTGCAATTTCTTGATGTGTGTATGGATATGGAATTATTTTGCTTTCTTGTGTACATTTTTGACCATGTTGTGCTATTAAAGCAATGAGAAAACCAGCTAATTTTCCAGTTGAGTCGTTTGATAATGAGTTTACATAGTTTAAAGATATTATTCTAAATTTTCTTATTATTGAATGCATAAAACACCAGTATAATTCTTTGTCTGTGATTAACATTTCTTCTATTATTTTTCTGTTTACTGCGGATATTGATGAGTTTTCTTCTAATGATTTTACTATTCCAAATGTTTTTTGATTATCAAAGAAATCCATTTCTCCAAATATTGTTCCAGCATTTAATCTGTAAAAACTTATTTCTTTTCCTTCAGGAGAGTATACGAGTTCTTTGAAATAACCATTTGTTACTATGTATATGTGATTTGAGTCGCATATTTCAACTATTTGATTTTTTGAGTAATTTTTTTGTTTGCCAAGAGGGGCTATATAATTTAATAATTTATCCGTCATTTTTTCTTGTAATTTTTTACTGAACATTTTGTTGAACATATCAGCTTCTTTCATATTTTTCCCTCCATAGAATATTTTTTTTATTATACCATTTATTTTGTTTTTGAATAAAAAAATTAATCGAGCTAATTGATCAGCTCGATTAGATAATTTTTATATTTTAGTTTATATTTTTTTTAATATATTAATATATTTCATTAGTTGTGATATATAGGATTCTTTTTCGATTATATTTTTTATATATAGTTCATTTAAACCTTTTAGAGTCCAAAATATGATATTAGATTTTTCTGTTGATATATTGTATTTTTTTATGATATCAAAAAAATATGTATTTGATGTTTTGATAATATTTTCATGTATTATTTTTTCTTCTTTGCATGAAGGATATAAAATTATTTTTTCAAATAATGAGTATATTTTTGGGTTTTCTTTGTAAAAATCATATTCCCATATTGCATATGTTATGAGATCATCATATATATTATTTCCTTTAAATGAGGGCATATTTTTTAGTATTTTTTCAGTAGAAATATTTATTATATATTCAAATAATTCAAATTTTGAATCTATATATTTATACATGCCTCCTTTAGATATATCAACTTTTTTTATAATTGTATTTAAGGATGTATTTTTATAGCCATTTTTGGAGAATTCTTCAATAGAGATTTTTATAATTTTGTTTTGTTTTTCTTCTGATATATTATAAAAGGCTTTTTTCATTTGATTACTCCTTAAAAAAATTTATTATTGTATTTTCATAATTTTGTTTTTCTTCTGCCATTAATGCATGTCCGTATTCTGATTGGTATAATAAAGAGTTTTTTATTTCGGAGTTCATAAAAATAGCTTCTTTATTTCCTACTATTTTATCATTTTTTCCCCCTATTATTAAAGTAGGAGTATTTATTTTATGTATTATGTTTTCAGTATTATGATTTATACAGGCATTGATTTGTATTAAAAATCTTTCATAGTTTATATTGAATTTTAATAGTTTCATTAAAGGAAAGTATTTTCTTTGTTTTTTTAGTTCATTTTCTGTATATGAATATTCAGAAGAACTTTTCATGAGTTCATAACCGTTTTTTTCTTGAGCAAGTTTTTTCCAATAATTACATATATATTTTAATGTATCATATTTTCCAGTGAAAGTAACGGCTAAACATAATTTTTTTAATTTTTTTGGATGATTTATTGCAAAATATTGTGCTATTGCACCACCCATAGATGTACCTAATAGATTGAAATGATTTATATTTAATTTTTCTATAAAATTATTTAAATCATTTGCCATGTCTAAGGTACTATAATTTTTAGGCATATTTCTCTTTCTTGAAATTATATAGACTTTGAAATTTTTTTTGAATTTTTTTAATGAGTGAGAAAATATTAAACCTTTTCCTTTAACTGAAGAAAATCCATCATCGAGTCCAGGAATCATTATTAATATATTATCTCCTTTTCCAAAAGTTAAATAATCAAAAATATCATTTTTTATTTTTAATACTTTACTCATTTTATCCCTCCTTATAGAGACCGTATGGTCTCTATAAAAGTATATCATAAAAATATGATATTTCAAAATTATTTATATAATAAAAAAACCCCCTTTAAGGGGGCATTTGGATGATATTAATGGAGTTTTCCTCCAATTGTTTTTATATCATCTTTATACTTTATAGCGGCTTTTACTGCTGAGGTTAAGCCTATTATTATATCATTTAAGTTCATGTATGGTGTATTTCTTTTATCAATAATTTGTTCATTTATAAAAGGTACATGTATGAATCCACCTTTTATGTTTGGATATTTTTTGTTTATTAAATATAATAATGAGTACATTATGTGATTACATACGAATGTTCCAGCTGTGTTTGATATTGAAGCTGGAATATTTTGTAATTTTATTTCTTTGACCATTGCTTTTATTGGAAGAGTTGAAAAATATGCTGAATCACCATCTTCGAATATTTTTTGATCTATTGGTTGATTTCCTTCATTGTCTTTTATTCTCGCATCATCTATATTTATTGCAACTCTTTCAGGGGTTATTTCAAATCTTCCTCCAGCTTGTCCTATACATATTACTATATCAGGATTATGAATTTTTATATTTTCTTCGAGTTTTTGATAAGATTTTTTGAATACTGTAGGTATTTCTATTTTTATTATTTCTGAGTTTTCTATTTCATCTGGAAGTCTTTTTACAGCTTCATAAGCAGGGTTTATTTTTTCTCCACCAAATGGATCAAAACCTGTTATTAATACTTTCATTTTTTCATCTCCTTTTTTTAGAAAGCCCAATAATACATTAATAGTATATGAGTTATTAATAATGCTATTGCAATAGGAAATTGAGAGATTATAACTCTATTTTTATTTTTTGTTTGTAATATTGCTGCTGGAACTATATTGAAGTTTGCTGCCATTGGTGTCATCAATGTTCCACAATATCCTGCAGTTAGAGCTAATGATCCTGCAATTGCAGGGTTTGCACCTTGTGAATATACAAATGGTATTCCTATTCCAGCTGTTATTACTGCAAATGCGGCGAATGCATTTCCCATTATCATTGTGAATATAGCCATTCCAAGGCAGTAGGCTATTACTCCACCAAGTATGTTTCCTTGTTGTACAAAATTTCCTATTCCATCAGATATTACAGTTCCTACTCCGGCTTTTGTGAATAATGCACCAAGTGCTGTTAATAATTGTGGAAGTATGCTAGCAGCTCCTATCTGTAATAATAATCTTGAGCTATCGTATGTAAATTCTTTTGGTTTTGCTTTTGTTATAAAGAATGAGATTATTGTAGCAGCTAATGCACCAAATCCAAGACCAACTAAACCACCAAGTGAAGGTATTCCTTGGGCAACAGCAAAGGCTATTATTCCTATTGTTAAAGCAGGTATGAATATTTTTCCCCCAATTAATTTTGATGATTTTTCTCTGAATTCTTCTGTTGAGTTTATGAGTGAACCAAAAGTTACTCTTTTGGTTGCCGTTAATATACCCATTATTAGTATTAGTATTCCAACTATCCATGAGGGTATATATTTTCCAGCTATAAATATAAATCCAAATATTGACCAGAATAATGCAGTTTCTAATCTATGAGGGTGTTTTTTATCTTTTAAACTGTAAAAAGCCGCTGTTATTGATATTAGTCCAGATATTATATAAAATATTTCTAATAATGTATTTTTCATTTTTATTTACCTCCATTTTTTTTGGATAGTTTTTTTTGTATTTTTTTATCCAAAATATAATGTTGTATTACTCCGTATAAGAAAGCAAATATTGCTATTGGTATAGAAGCTTTTGCAACATCAAGAGGTTTTATTTCTATTCCTTGTTCTTGTAGAGTTGCAACTATTAGTAATACTCCACCTGCTGCAACGAATACATTTTGGCCAAAAAAGTTTCCAAGATTTTCTGCCATTGCGGAGAATCCTTTTATTTCGTCTTCTGTTTTTTCATCGATATCACCATAATTTTTTTCTGCAGCACCATATGCCATTGGATTTACAAGAGGTCTTATAAATTGTACATGACCACCAAGTCTTAATGAAAGAGCTGCTGCGAGTTCTCTTATTAATAAGTATATTGTTAAAACTCTTCCAGTTGTAACTGATTTCATATTTTTTATCATGTCTGCAGCCTTTTCTCTTAAACCATATCTTTCAAGTACCCCTATTACAGGAAGGGTTAAAAGAAATAATGACATATATCTCGTATCTATGAAGGTTTGACCTATTATACTTAATATTTCCATAATGCTAAGTCCACCTGTTAAACCAGTTATAACTCCAGCAACAAGAACTACGGCTATTGTATCTAATTTTAATATGAATCCTATGATTATTATCGCTACCCCAATCAGCGAAAGCATGTTGTTCCCTCCTTTTTTAGTGATTACGTTAATTTTGAGTTAGTATATTATTACAAATTATACCTCAATATTTTTTTATTTTTTGTAAAGTAGACTACAATGTTTTTTATTTTTTAACATAAAATTAGTTGCAATCGCAACCAATTTTGTGTATAATTTTTAAATAGTTGTAATCGCAACTATTTTGGCTTGTACGGAGGGATTTTTTATGGATGATTTGAAATATATAGGGAGAAGATTGTCCTGTTTATCGAGAAATTCACATCATGTTTTTTTGGATATAATAGGTAAATACAATCTTGGAAAGGGACAGATTCATTTTTTAATTTATTTGGTTAGAGAAGAGGATGGATTGACTCAAGAAGATTTGAGTCGGATATTGGAAATAGATAAATCTAATACTGCAAGAGCTATTAAGAAACTTATGAAAGAGGGTTATGTTGTTAAGAAGGTTGATGATAAAGATAAGAGAAAGAATAGAATTTATGTTACTGAGAAAGCCATTAAATATGAAAAACTCATCAGAAAAGAGATAATTGCATGGGAAAATGCTATAACTAAAGGAATTTCTGATGATGATATTGAAAAATTTTTGAATACTTTGGATATTATGATAAACAATATTTTAGAACTTAATAAGAGTGATACATGAGGAGTGTTTTTTATGACAGATAGAGAAAAGATGATGGAGAATGAATCTATTGGAAAGCTTCTTTTGAAGCTTTCCTTGCCAGCTACAATTGCTATGATGGTTCAGGCTCTTTATAATTTTGTTGATACTATTTTTATTGGTAGAGGAGTTGGAACTTTAGGAATTGCAGCTATTTCAATAGGATTTCCTATTCAAATGGTTGTTATGGCTTTTGGGCAGATGATAGGTATTGGTGGAGCTTCTATTATTTCGAGAAGTCTTGGAGCAAAAGATAAGGATAAAGCAGAGCTTACTTTTGGAAATATGGTTTCTACAGGTATTGTTATGGGTTTGATTATAACTATTTTTGGAAGTTTGTTTTTGGATCAGCTTTTATCTTTATTTGGAGCAACCGAAACTATTTTACCTTATGCTAAAGATTATATGCAAGTCATAATATATGGGAGTGTATTTTTTGTTTTGGGTATGATTTTTAATAATACTGTAAGGGCAGAAGGTGCTGCTAATATTTCTATGTTTAGTTTATTGATTTCTGCTGGTATGAATATTATTCTCGATCCTATTTTTATTTTTACTTTTGATATGGGTATAAGAGGAGCAGCTCTTGCAACTGTTATTTCCCAAATTATTGGTTTTAGTTTTTTACTTTTGTATTATCTTACAAATAAAGGTATTTTGAATTTTAATTTTAATCCGTTTAAATGGAATTTTAAGATCATTATCGAGACTTTTGCTATAGGTTCTTCTGCTTTTGCAAGACAGGTTGCAGGAAGTGTCATGGCAATAGTTTTGAATAATTTGTTAGCTGTTTATGGTGGAGATTTGTCTATAGCTATTTATGGAGTTATAAATAGACTTATAATGTTTACTTTGATGCCACTTTTTGGTGTTGCTCAAGGTTATTTACCTATTTCAGGCTTTAATTATGGTGCTAAGAAATTTGATAGGGTTAAAGAGGTCATGAGCCTTTCTATGATTGTTACGAGTATTTTTTCTACAACTGGATTTATTATTTTACAGTTTTTTCCACATTTTTTAATAGGAATTTTTAGTAAGGATTTGGAACTTATTTCTCAAGGAGCTCCAGCTTTGAGAATAGCTTCAGCTTGTATATGGGTAGTTGGATTTCAAGTTATAGGTTCATCACTTTTTCAGGCTATTGGTAAAGCTGGACCAGCATTGATTTTATCTATGTCAAGACAAATTTTAATTTTTATTCCTATGGCATTTTTAATGTCTAATTTATTTGGACTTTTGGGTATTTGGTTATCATTTCCAATTTCAGACGGTCTTTCAGCTCTTATAACACTTTATTTTGTGTTGAAAGAGAATAAGATAATGAAAACTAAAATAGCTAATGATCCAGTGTATTCTGAAAAATAATTTTTTTGTTATCATACCTTAACAGGGTATTATTTAATATATTTTTTTCCTGTGATATATTTTGTTTGATTGGATTTTTTTGCAGGAGGAGTTTATATGTTTAAAATTTTATCTAATGAAATGATTGCTGAAAATATTTATAAAATGGATATTTTAGCACCAAGGGTTGCTAAATCAGCTAAGCCTGGGCAGTTTATCATTGTTAGAGTTGATGATAAAGGTGAAAGAGTACCTTTGACTATTTCAGATTTTGATTCTGAAAGAGGTTCTGTTCAGATTGTTGTTCAGGCTTTAGGTCATTCTACTAAGAAATTGGTTTCTCTTGGTTCTGGAGAGTTTGTAAAGGATTTTGCAGGACCTTTGGGAAATGCCTCAGATTTTATTTCTGAAGATTTTGAATTATTGAGAAATAAAAAAGTAGTTTTTGTTGGTGGTGGAGTTGGAGCGGCTCCAGTTTATCCACAAGTGAAATTTTTTTCTGATTTAGGTATTTGTACAGATGTTGTTTTAGGTTTTAAAAATGAAAATTTTGTTATTTTAAAGAATGAGTTTGAGAGTCTTAATGCCAATGTTCATTTTTGTACAGATGATGGTAGTTTTGGATTTAAAGGACTTGTTACTGATAAACTTGAAGAACTTATTAAGTCTAAAAATATTGATATTGTTGTGACAATTGGACCGATGATTATGATGAAGTTTGTTGCTGAACTCACAAAAAAATATGATATTAAAACTATAGCAAGTCTTAATACTTTGATGGTCGATGGTACTGGTATGTGTGGCGGATGTAGAGTTTCAGTTAATGATGAAATTAAGTTTACTTGTGTGGATGGTCCAGAGTTTGATGCACATTTGGTAGATTTTGACGAGGCTATGAGTAGACAATCTACTTATAAGGAAGAGGAAAATCATAAATGTAGATTGGATGGTGATTTGAATGTCTAAGATTGATAGAGTACCAGTTAGAGAACAGTCACCAGATATTAGAAGATCTAATTTTGAAGAGGTTTCTTTTGGTTATAATGAAGAGGAAGCTGTTTTAGAAGCATCGAGATGTCTGAATTGTAAAAGACCTATGTGTGTTTCTAAATGTCCTGTTTCTATAGATATTCCAGGTTTTATAAGTTTTGTCAAAGAGAGAAATTTTGATAAAGCTTATGAGATTTTGAGTAAATATACTTCTTTACCAGCTGTTTGTGGAAGGGTTTGTCCACAAGAGGTTCAGTGTGAGAGTAAATGTGTTTTGGGTATTAGAGGTGAACCTGTTGCCATTGGAAAACTCGAAAGATTTGTAGCTGATTGGGCTCTTGAGAATAATTTTAAAGTTGATTCTGATATAGTTTTCAATGGTCATAAGGTTGCTGTTATAGGGAGTGGACCTTCTGGATTAACATGTGCTGGAGATCTTGCAAAACTTGGTTATGAAGTTACAATTTTTGAAGCACTTCATGAAGCAGGAGGAGTTTTGACTTATGGAATTCCTGAATTTAGACTTCCAAAGGATAAGGTTGTTAAGCCTGAAGTTGATAAACTTAAAGATCTTGGAGTTAAAATAGAAACTAATGTTATTGTTGGTAGAACTGTTACTATAGATGAACTTATTTCTGAAGAAGGTTTTGAAGCAGTTTATATTGGTTCAGGTGCAGGATTACCGAGATTTATGAATATTCCTGGTGAGAATGCAAAAGGAGTTTTTTCTGCCAATGAGTTTTTGACAAGAGCTAATCTTATGAAGGCTTATAGAGATGATTATGATACGCCTATAAAGCCTGGTAAAAGGACAGCTGTTGTTGGTGGAGGAAATGTGGCTATGGATGCTGCAAGAACGGCTTTGAGACTTGGAAGTGAAGTTTATATTGTTTATAGAAGAAGTGAAGAGGAACTTCCTGCAAGACGTGAAGAGGTTCATCATGCAAAAGAAGAAGGAATTAATTTTGAACTTTTGACTAATCCTGTTGAAATTTTATCTGATGAGAATGGTTGGGTTAAAGGTATTAGATGTATCAGAATGAAATTGGGAGAAGCTGATTCTTCAGGTAGAAGAAGGCCTGTACCAATAGAAGATTCTGAGTTTGTTATAGATGTTGATTCTGTTATTATGTCTATAGGTACTACACCAAATCCTTTGATATCTTCTACTACATCGGATATTGAGACGAATAAAAAAGGATGTATTATTGCAGATGATGATGGAAGAACATCTAAAAATAGAGTTTTTGCTGGTGGAGATATTGTTACTGGTGCAGCTACTGTTATTTTAGCTATGGGTGCTGGTAAGAGTGCTGCAAAAGCTATTGATGATATGATAAAAAATAAATAATTAATATAGTGAACTGTTGGAATTTTGATTTTTAATTCCAACAGTTTTTTATTTTTAGTATAAAGGTGTATAATTTATTAAAAGTTTTGAAAAAATTTTATATGATTAGTAAAAAAGGGGGGAAAATATGAGTACACATCATGGAGGTCCAGTAATTTTAAAACCTATTGATGAAATTGCTAAATATATAAAAAAATTGATACCAGCAAATATACCTGAAAATTACTCTATAAATGCTATGTTTAAGGGTATTGCAAATGAAAAAAGTATAAGAGAAGGTATTATTGCTTACAGAAATTTTTTATATTTATTTTGTGATTATTTAAATTCAGATGGGCATTTATATTTTAGTTTGAAAAAGAAACCAGTTAATGAAACAGATTATCCGTTTTTGTATGAAATAACAGATCTTTTATCTAATATTGGTTATCATAGTAAATTATCAGATAATAATAATTCATTATTGGTAACTGAATTACCATCATTTATCGCAGTTATTGATGATAATGGAAATAAAATCAAGCCTAAGAATTCTGGAACTAAGTTGATTAAGTGTTTGAGGTTTTTGGAATTTTGTGGTTTTGTTTTTAATGGCATTGACTTAAAAGAAAAAAAGGTTAATATCTCAGATTTAGAGTTTTTAGAAGTATCATATCCAAAAAATCCTATTTTATTAACGGGATTAAAAATCATGTCTATTGCAGATATAGAATTGCGAAAAAAGAGGTATAAGCATGATTATAATCATGATAATCTTTTAATTTGTGATTATAGATTAATAAAAACGGAAGATACTGATGTAATAGATATTTTGAAAGATTTTTTATATCCATTGCCTGAAAAAGTTCAAGAGATGTCTTTGAAGTTACATAGACATTGTATAGATATGGGAATGGTTTGTGTACCTATAATATCTATATTTGAAGTTCATTTTGCTTATTCTTATATAAAGAATAAAAATAGGAAATTATCTGTAAAAGATATATATCAAATGCGAATGTGGGAGTTTGCTTTATCTGTCAGACATGATTATTGTTTAGTTGTAAGATCTAAAAAAACAGATAAATATTTAGATGTAATTGAAAAATTTCCTTCAGTTTTGCAGAAAAAAATTGAAAAGGGATATGGTTGTGATAGAAAATTATATAATGAACCTTGTCAACGAGGATGTCAGGGATTTCGTTTTTCTTTGGATGATTCAATATTAAATATTGGTGATAGTATTGAAGTATGGCTTGATAATGAATTTTCGACTTATTTTAAAAAATAATTATTATATTGGAATTTCAATTGTGACTTTTGCACCATTTGGGTTAAAGAGCATAAATTTTATTGTATATATTTTTTTAGTATTGATTTTAAAGTTTTATTATTTGAGTTTATTATTTGATTATATATTGTATTTCCTTTTATTTTAAAATTATATCTCCCGTAGTTGTTCTTATTTCTATAGTTTTTTGTCCATTTCCATATTCGAATTGTTTTTCAAAGTTTCCATAAGGTGTTTTTATATCTCCAATAGAAGTATTTATTCTTATTTTATACTGGTTTAGATCTAAATTATTTATCATTATTTCTCCAATTGTTGTAGATAATTCTATGGTTTCTGGATTATTGTTTAGATTTATGTATATGCTTCCTGTTGTTGCATTTATCTTTAATTTATTTGTGTTCGAATTTTTTACTGTTATTTCTCCAATCGAAGTTCTTAAGTTCATTATATCTGCTTGTGTATTTTCTATTTCTTGATCACCAGTTGTTGTTTTTGTGTATAGTTTTTTAGTTTTTGTATTTGATATTTCTTGTTCTCCTGTTGAACTTTCTAGGTCTATTATTTCTGAATTTGTTCTTTCAATTTCGATGTCTCCTGTAGAACTTTTTAATTCTATTTCTTTATAAGTTGTTTCATATAGTTCTTGATCTCCTGTACTTGTTTTTATTTTTATATATTCTCCATCTGAATCATATATTTCAATATCTCCTGTGCTTGTGTCTATATCAGTTTTATAAGAGTATATATTTTTTATTGTTATATCTGATGTTGCTCCTTTTATATCCATATATTCTTGATCATAATAGGTATTTATTATAAATTCATTTTTTGGTGTATAAAAGTTAAAGAATTGTGCTCTTTTGCTTTCTATTAGATTGAATTTATTGTTTGATACATAATAATCATATTCTATTTTATCATTATCTTCATAACTGTAGAATAATTTATTATTATTTGATCCTATTATTTCTAAATCTGCTATTCCAAGATCTACTCTGATTTTTTCAAATTTTTCTAAGTTTAATTCTCCAGTTATCATTTTACTGCTATTACCTATTATTGCAATTATAGCTATTAATGAAATCATTATAATTTTTTTCATTTTTTCACCTCCAGCTTTATTTTAGTATGTATTAATTTTTTTTGCAAATGCTTTTTGATGAAAAGGCTTTTTTGAATAATTATCTGTCATTTTATGATATTTTCAAATATAATATTTTTATATATTTAAAAATTATTAATAATATGTTATAATTTAAAATGATATAAAGGAGGCGAACATGTTGAACTCTAAAAAACCCATTTTGCTTGTTGAAGATGATAGAATAGATGCTATGAGTGTAAAAAGATCTCTTCAAGAGCTTAAGATTGTTAATGATTTAATTATAAGAAATAATGGTGAAGAAGCATTGAAATATCTTCTTGATTCCGAAAATGAAATTCCCTGTATTATATTACTTGATTTGAATATGCCAAAGATGAATGGTATTGATTTTCTTAGAGAGAGAATAAAATATGATAATTTAAAATTAATACCAACTATTGTTTTAACTACTTCAAGGGAAGAACAGGACAGAGTTAATTCTTTTTCTTTGGGAGTTTCTGGATTTATGATAAAACCTGTGGATTATAAACAGTTTGTTGATGTTATTAAAACCATAGATTTATATTGGAGTCTCAGCGAACTTCCCTGATTTAAGGGGGTTATAATATGAATTCTTTGAAGATTCTTTTTGTAGAAGATAATATAATAGATTTGAAATCTTTTAAAAGATTTATTGAAAGAAGCAATTTTAAGTATATTGTTGATTTTTCTATGAGTTATGATGATGTTGTTGATAAGCTTAAGTATAATGAATATGTTGCAATAGTTACAGATTTTAATCTTGGTATTAATACGGCTTTTGATTTTTTTGATTTTGTTGATGATATCCCAATAATAATTGTTACTGGAGCTGGTAATGAGGAAATAGCTGTACAAGCTATGAAAAAAGGTGCTTATGATTATGTAATCAAAGATATGGACTATAATTATTTTAAAACTATTGAAATAACCATAGAAAATGCGATTAAAAATAAACAGAATGAAACTGAACTTGAAAATTATAAAAAACATCTTGAATCACTTGTACTTGAGAGAACTAATAATCTTATAGAGGAAATTCATGAGAGAAAAAAAATAGAAGAATCTTTAAGAATTTTACAGGAAAATTTTAAAGATGCAAAAAATGCATTGATTCTTTCTTTAGCAGAGCTTACCGAATCTCGCGATTATGAGACGGGTCTTCATCTTATTAGAATTAGAGAGTATTGTAAACATCTTTCTATTCTTCTTTCAAAAAATTCTAAATTTAAAAGTATTATAGATACAATTTTTATAGAGGATATTTATGAATCAAGTATTTTGCATGATATTGGTAAGGTTGGTATTCCTGATTCTATTTTGCTTAAACCAGGTAAACTTACTGATGAAGAGTTTGAAGTTATAAAAACTCATACTTTGATAGGGGCACATACTCTTGAAAAAGTTATTTCTAAGTATCCTGATTTTACTTCTTTGAAAATGGCTTATGATATTGCTAAGAGTCATCATGAGAAGTGGAATGGAAGAGGATATCCAGAAAAACTTTGTAAAGAAGATATACCTTTGAGTGCAAGAATTGTTAGTTTTGCAGATGTTTTTGATGCTCTTACAAGTAAAAGGATTTATAAACCTGCATTTACTTATGAAAAAACTTTTGAAATAATGAAAGAAGATGAAGGCGAAGCTTTTGATCCTTATATTTTCAAGGTTTTTGAAGAAAATTACGATGATTTTGTTAAGATAAAAGAATTCTATAATTCAGAGGAATGATAGCATGAATAAATTTTTTGTTTTGATTTTTTTATTTTTATTTTCTGTTTTGATTTTTTCTCATGATAAATTTTTTCGATTTTTTGTGTTGAACAATGAAAATAATATGTCAAATAGTAGTGTTAATGATTCTTTAGAAGATGATAAAGGTTTTATGTGGTTTGCAACTAATAATGGTCTTAATAAATGGGATGGAAATAAAATGACTGTTTATAAAAAAGCTAATGGTGATAATAGTGTAAGCGGTAATTTTATAAATAATTTAATTAAATGTTCTCATGGAAATATATGGATTTCTACTATGGATAAAGGAATTTCAGTTTATGACCCCATAAAAGATCATTTTAGATATTATTCTGTTGAAAATGGAAAACTTCCAGATGATAATGTTACTTTTATGACTTTGAATAAAAATACTAATATATTATGGATTGTTATAAAAAATCATGGACTTTTTTATTTTGATAAAGATACTGATTCTTTTATAAATGTCGTTTTTTTGAATGATATTAATTCTGTGGCTTTTAGAGAAGATGAAGTTTGGCTTGGTACGAATTCTGGAATTAAAATATACAATGATGGTAAGATTAGAAATTTTGATTTATTAAATGGATATAAAATAAATGATATTTGTATTGAATGTGAACATTTTTATTTTGCAACCGATAAAGGACTTTTTTTCTTGGATAATGAAAATAATGAGTTAAAAAGTATATTAAAAGAATTATATATTTCTACTTTATTTTTAGATTCTAAGAAAGATCTTTGGATAGGGACACATTCGAGTAGTATATATAAAATTGATATGCATTTGGATTTTGATATTATAACTTATGATCTTAAGATTGAAGATTCTATAATTAATACAAATATTATGAGTATTTTTCAAGATAGTTCTGGATTGATGTGGCTTGGAACTCAAGGTAATGGAGTTATATATTTTGATCCATATGTTGAAGACTTTAAAAATTATACAAAATCAGTTGGACAATTATCTCATAATTCTATTGCAGGCATGTTGGAAATTGATACAGGTCTCATTTGGATAGGTACAAGAGGTGGAGGGTTAGATATTTATGATCCTGAAACTTTGAGATTTTTTGAAAATGATGAAGAGTTGATGAGTTATAATGTTTGGTCTTTGATGCAAGACTCTAAGAGAAGAGTTTGGATAGGAACTGATAAAGGAGTTCAGATATATGATCCTGATTCTTTGAGGAATATTTTGATTATAGATGATTTGAAAGATTATGATATTTGGGCATTTTATGAATATTCTGAAGGTATTTATTTGATAGGAACTCGTTATAACGGATTGTTTGTTTACGATTATGATAAAAGAGAACTTTTGGATAATTTTAAGTTTGATATGTATCTTAATTTCAATTCCAATACAAGTCCAAATTTTATATATAATTTTTTTAAAGATTCTAAAAATAGACTATGGGTTGGAACGGTTGGTGGAGGTATTTATCTTTTTGATATAAATAATGGATTTGTGGATATTTATAATTCTGATAATAGTAATTTTTTAACGAATGATTATGTAGTTAAAATAGATGAAATTGATGATGGAACTCTCATAATAGGGACTTATGGGGGTGGAATTAGTTTTTATAATCCAGATAATAATGAATATAAAGTATATACTGAAAAGAATAGACTTTTGAGTGATCATGTATTGGGTTTTTTGATAAATGGTGATGATATATGGTTTAGTACTAATTCGGGGCTTTCTAAATTCAATATAAAAGATGAAATTTTTATAAATTATGATTCAACTAATGGTATCCTCAATGAACAGTTTTTTGGTAAATCTTATTTGAAAGATTCTAATGGTATATTTTATTTTGGTGGAGATCATGGATTAACTGTTTTTGATCCAAATAATATAATACCTGAAGATTATGATTCTAATGTAGTATTAACTGATATTTATATTTTTAATGAAAGAATTTTTCCGGGTATTCCATATGATAATCATATTTTTTTGGAGAATAGTATTTATTATACAGATTATATAGAACTTCCTGAAAAATATAATATGATATCTTTTGAATTTTCTTCTTTAAATTTCTTATCTCAAAATGTTTATTCTTATAAAATGGAAGGTTTTGACAAAAATTGGATTTATTCTGGAAATAGAAATATGGCAGTTTATACCAATTTAAATCCTGGTTCTTATACTTTTAGAGTTAGGGGAACTGATAGATATGGTTCTTGGAGTAATAGAGAAGTTATTTTGAAAGTGAAAATAATTCCACCTTTTTATAAGACTATATGGTTTTATCTTTTAATGATTTCTTTAATAGCTTTTTTTGTATTTTTATTTATTGAATGGAGAATGTTCAAGGTTAAAAAGTATAATGATGAACTTGAAGAAAAAGTTATGGAGAAGACTATTGAATTGAGAAATAATAATGATAAACTTGTTCAATTGAATGATGAACTTAAAGATTTTGCCTATATTGTCTCTCATGATTTAAAAGCTCCTTTGAGGGGAATAGGACAGATAGCCCAATGGATAATTACTGATTATCATGAATCTTTAAATGACGATGGAAAAGAACTTCTCGATCTTTTGTATAATAGAACTGAGAGGATGAATACTCTTATAGAGGGTATTTTGAGTTATTCACGTGTTGGAAGACGTGTTGATGATATAGAAAAAGTAGATACAAATGAAGTTGTTGAAGATATAAGAAGTAATATTTATAATGATGAGTATATAGAAATAATTATAGATAATGAACTTCCAATTGTTGAGGTTGATAGGACTAAGATTACTCAACTTTTTCAAAATATTATTTCTAATGCCGTTAAGTATAATGATAAAGATAAATGTGTTATTAATATAGGGTGTAATTCAAAACCAGATTATAATATTTTTTATATTAAAGATAATGGTCCTGGTATAGATGAGAAGTACCATGAAAAGATTTTTAAAATATTTCAAACGCTTTCTTCTAAAGAGGATAGTGATAGTACTGGTATAGGACTTGCCATAGTTAAAAAAATAGTTGATAGTTTTAATGGTAAGGTATGGGTTGAGTCCCAGCTTGGTAAAGGAACTGTTTTTTATTTTTCTATAAAAAACAATAAGAAAAAATGATAGATAATGATAAATTATAAAGGTGATTTGAGAAATCAAATCACCTTTATTTTTATTTTACATTCAAATATTCTATTCCAAGGTAGTATAAATTTTTCTACTTTTAACGATTTTAGGTTCATATTTTTCATCAATTTTATTTTTAAAGGTTCTAATTCTCTTAAAAAAATGTTTTTATAAAAATAATCTAAAGTTTCTTTTTTTACATCATATATATTTTCATTTTTTTCTTGAATTATTTTTTTTAAAATGTTTCTTGTTTTTGTCTGATATAGATAATCTTCTAATAAACATTCTAAAAGAAATTTTTGAGCTTCTTTTTCATTATGATTATTATTACAAGCTATTATCATACTTATAATAGTTCCCAATCTATTTGAAATGGTGTTCCAAGAACTATAAAATTTGATTTTATTTAATAATTTTTCATTTATAAGAAAATTAATTAATTTTTCATTACATTTATTTACATTTAAAGCATCTAAAATATATATTTTTTTATTATTTTGAATTTCATTTAGAATAAGTTTTTTTCCATTTTCTATATTTTTGTTTATTATTATTAAAGTATTTATTGAATTTTTTGTTATCTTTATATTGTGCATGATTAGACGTGTTTTTAAGTTTTTTTCTAAAGGTCTATCTTCATAATCATATATATTTTTTAATGTGTTTGTTTCATCTGTCAATATATTAAGATCTACGGAATTATTTTTTATGATATGAGAAAATAATTCTTGAGATATTTCATCAGCACCATTGTATATGAATGTTTTTGAATTGTAATATTTTGAATTTTTAATTAATTCTAATTCTTCCTTTTTTGTGGGGCTATGTTTAAAAGTATCTTCAACCCCAAATATAATTTTTTTTACATTCTTTTCATTTTCATATTTTAATACTTCTAAATTTATTATATGATTTCTTTTTCTAAGTTTTTTATAATCTTCTTTGAATTTCGATGGGAGATTTTCAATATATTTTTTATCTTTAGTTATAAAATATTTTTTTAATTCATTGTATAATATTTCATCTTCTTTATTTTTTACAGAAATTAGAGCTCTTCTTATTATTGAATATATGTATATATCTTTTTTATAAATTTTTATTTTTTGCAAATTTTTTAAAGCATTTTCTAAAGTTATTTTATCAAGTCTCGAATTTATTAATCCGCCATATACTAACATATCTATTGAAATTATTGCTATATCGTATTTTTGATTTTTTGACCATTCGATTATTCCATTTATATCTGCAGGAGTATAAAAATCATCAAGAAATTTTTTTGGTGGATATATTAAGGTATTTTCTGAAATTTTTGATAATTCATATACATAATCTATATTTACTGGTCTTGAGTCAAGAGGTATTAAGAGTATTCTTTTCATTTATATATAATGCCCCTTTTATCTAAAATATTTTTAATATCTTTGTATGAAGATTCTTCTATTTTAGAATTTTTAATATATGTATAAGCTATTATTCCAGCTGCTTCACCAGTAGCACATGCAAGTGGACTTGTACGAATTGCAGAAAAAGCTTCTGATGTTGCAGAAATAGCTCTTCCAGCTAAAGATATATTTTCAACAGTTTCTGGTATTAAAGCTTCAAAAGGTATATAATATTCTTCGGATGTTTTTTTTGTAATTATTTTATCTGATCCTGAATCGTGTATATCTATTGGATAAGCTCCGACTGCTATAGAATTAATATTTATATCTTTTTTTAATAAATCTTTATATTCAATAATTTTTTTTCCTTTTACATGAAAAGTTTCTCTTATACCTATTATTGAAGAGGTTTCTATTGAATTAATATTTTCAAATCCGTATATTTCATTTTTTAAAAAAGATTCGAAATTTTCAGTGTCTTTAAATGAATTTAATTGATTTTTTGTTTTTTCATATGGATTTGTTCCATCAAAATTATATCTTGAAGTATTCATCAATATTTCATCTGTAGAAAAAGGTATTTCAAAAAAAAGAAGTCTATCTCTTTTAAAATTGATATTATAATCTTTAAATTTTTTGATTTCATTAAAATATCCAGATATTGCAAGATATTCTTTTAAAGCAGTGGTATTCTCATTTAGTGTAAAATTTTTTTTATTTTTTAATACATAATCTTTAATTTTTTCTTTATTTATTCCTTTTATTTTATATACCATAGTTGAAGGTTGCGGTGTTGAATTTTGAGTTATTTTTTTTGCTCCCGCTTTCACAGAAAAGTTTCCATCTCCTGTTGCATCTATATAAAATAATGATTTTATATGTTCTTCCATATATTCATTTATTATACTTATGTAATTGATTTTGTTTTGCTCAATTTTTATTTCATTAATAATTACTCCAAATACGGTATCAATTTTATATTTTTTTATTAGATTTGATAAAACTAATTTCATTTTTTCTGGTTTGAAAGGTGTAATACTTTCAACAAAACCTATAGGATCTTTTAAATGACCGTATGTTCCCTTAACTTTTTTTAATTCTTCAATTATTTCTTGGCCTATACCTTGTATGGTTTGTCTTTTTTTACTGTGAAAAGTCATCATTGGCATTACATTACAATTAGTGAGTACTCCACCAGGATTGTTATTTTTTTCTATTATTAATGTTTTTAATCCAAGTTTTGAACAAGAGATTGCTGCAGAAATCCCAGAAATTCCACCACCAATTATTATTACATCATATTTTTTCAAGTTTTTCACCTCTTTTTTATTTTAAAGAGCTTGATATAGATATATCTATAAAATATTTTTGAAGTATTATAAATATTATTAAAACAGGAATTATTGTTAAAGTTGTTGCTGACATTAGAGGACCCCAATCGGCTGAATTTTGGCTTTTAAAAATTTCTAAACCAAGTTGCAAGGTTCTCATCGAATCATCATTTGTTATTATTAATGGCCATAAAAAATCATCCCAAGCTTGAGTGAATGTAAATATTGCTAATGCAGCTATAGAAGATTTTCCAATTGGAAAAAATATTTTAAAAAATATTATAGATTCACTAGCACCATCAATCCTTGCTGATTCTGCAAGTTCTTTTGGAATTTGTAAATAAAATTGTCTCATCATAAAAACACCAAAAGCAGACATTATATGTGGAATTATTAATCCAGCATAGGTATTAAGAAGTCCTGTTCCACCATAACCAAATAGGTTATTTCCTCCAATGAGTGGGAAATTTTTGGCAATTAAAAATGTTGGTATAAGAGTTATCTGTATTGGAATCATCATTGTTGCAAGTAATAAAAAAAACCAAAAATTTTTGTGTTTAAATTCAAGATGAGCGAAAGCATAACCAGCCATGCTACAAAATAAAACATTTATTATTACAGATAGTCCGGAAACTATAATACTATTAAAAAAATAGCCTGAAAATCCTTTTATATTTAAAACATAGTCATAGTTTTTTATAGTAAAATTTTTAATTATTAATGATGGCGGAAATGAAAATAGTTCATTATCTGGTTTAAATGAAGATGTAACTGTCCATATAAAAGGGAAAGCCATTATTATTCCAATTATTATTAATAGAATGTATAATTTTATTTTTTTTGTCAATTTAAACACCTTCATTATTTTTTGAATTTAATTTAAAACTCATAAAAGATAGGATTAAAATTATTATTCCCAGTATAAAAGACATTGAAGAAGCCATACCCATATTCATATATTCAAAAGCTTCTCTATATATTAAAAGTCCAACTGTTGTAGTTGATTCTAAAGGTCCTCCACCAGTCATAACGTACATTTCAGTAAATGATTGAAATGTACTTATTATTCCCACTATTAGTACATAAATATGCACAGGTCTTAGAAGTGGAAGAGTTATTTTCCAAAAGCTTTGTATTTCTGTTGCACCATCTAATTTAGCGGCTTCATAAACATTTTTTGAAATATTTTGTAAACCTGCAAGATATATTATCATATTCCAACCTACACCTCGCCATATTCTCATTACAGATATAGAAGATAACGCTGTCGAAGAATCAGCCAAAAAGTATACAGGAGGTATATTAAATAATGATAATAAGAAATTTATTATTCCATATTCAGGATCATATAGCCATACCCATATTATGGAAACAGCAACCATTGGAGTTATTACTGGAAGATAATATATACCTCTAAAAAAACTTATTCCTTTAATTTTATTATTTATCATTATTGCAAGAATTAAAGAAATTAACATATTTAATGGAAGTACTTCTAAAGCAAATATTCCGGTCCTTAAAATAGAATTTCCAAATTCTTGTGATTTTAATAATTCAAGATAGTTTTTAATACCTATGAAAATTGGAGATGAAAATCCGTCATAGTTTGTAAAGCTAAGTATTAAAGAATAAAATATTGGAATTATTTTGAATATTATATTGTATATTATTACTGGCATTATGAATAAAATAGCTGTTTTTACTATTTTCTTTTTTGATTTTTTAGTCATTATATTCCTCCGAATAAATGACCGGAAAACCGATCATTTTATTTGAGTTTTATTATTTCATCATATGCTTTATTTAAAGCTTCTTCAGAAGTTTCAACTTTTTTAATAGCTCTTTCGAGATGTTTTATTAGAATATCTCTTGCTTGTGACCAATAAGTTATATTTGGATTTCCAAATGAAAAATAAGATCCTTCAATGTATTTTTTTATGGTTTCATCATTTGAAAATTCTGTATATAACAAGGAAGACTGTCTTGGTGGAAGTGTTCCTAAAACCTTATTAATAGAAACAATGTTATCTTTTGAAGTTAAAAAATTTAAAACTTTTATTTTTGTTTGGATTTTTGTTTTATTGTTTACTACCATGAATCCAGCAAAAGAATAAAATGTAGATTTTTTTTCTTTTTCAGGTGGAAGTAATATTTTTAATTTGTCGTATTTATCAGGAGAATATTTTTCAATATCTTTTAAATCTTCTAAAGTTAAAAAACTCATTACAGATTTTTCTGCTGCTATAGGTTTTATAGTTCCTATTGAAGAAACACCATATTCTGGGCATACATCATTTATTAAGGATGAATAATAATTTAAAGCATCAATTCCTTTTTTGTCATTAAATACTGGATCTGCATTTTTGTCAAATAATTGACCACCATTTTGATATAGAAAAGAACTCCAAACTTGTTGTAAATCTATTCCTTGAACAGGTAGTTCTAAACCAGATCTTGTGATTCTTTTACCGGTTTTTATGGTTACTTTCTCAGCAATATTTTTAAGATCATTCCAATTTAAAGGATTATTTATATTTGGTATATTATTTTCATTTAAAATATCTTCTCTTACTACAAGAAGTCTTCCACTACCGAATAAAGGTATAAAATAGTGACTATTATTGTATAATCCTGTATCTATGCTATTTCCAAAATCTTTGTAATCTTCTATATCTTTTAAATATTTATCTAAAGGGATTAAAATATCTTTTTCAGCAAATCCAGCGATAGCAGCTTGTCCGTGCATAAATATATCAGGTCCCATATTTCCAGCAAAAGATGTTGTCAATTTTGTAGATAATTGACCCCAAGGTATAAATTCAACACTTAATTTTATTTCGGAATTTTCTTTTTCAAATTTTGGTATTAATTCATCATTTACAAGATCCATTAATTCTTTTTGAGTTCCAGCAAACCAAATTTTTATTGTTTCTGAGAAACTAAAAATAGTTATAGAAATTATTAATACTATAAAAAATTTTTTCATTTTAAATCCCTCCATTTTAATATTTATAATTTTTCAATACAGTTTTTTATTTCAAAAATTTTTTTTGAGAATGTTTTTATTTCAGTTGTTGTTACTATTGGACCAATTATAAATCCTTTGGCACCTATTTTGATAAATTCTTTTAAATCATCATATTCCATTATTTTTTGTGAAGGAATATATACTGGTAATTTTGTATTTGATATAATTTTTTTAAATTTGAGAATATCTTTTATAGTATAATTTTTTCCATATTCTGATGGATTTATTATTGAAGCTTCTATTATATCTGGATTAAAATGTTCTATTTCTTTTATTAGTTCTAAATCATCGTCATAATTTATTGCAAACATTTTTTTTAATTTTGTGTTATTCATCCATATAGGATAATACTCAATATAACAATCTAAAAAATCCAATTTAAAATCTTCAAATTCTTTGATATCCTGTTTTGAACACATTAATTCAGCTCCTGGAACTATTCCAACTGGAATATTTAAAGTATTTATAATTCTTTGAGTTTCATTTTTTATTGAATTCCAGGAATCATGAATTTTTTTAGTAACTCTGTGTTTTACATTTATATGCAATTTGACAGCATCAGCTCCCATTTTTTCTGCTTCTAATGCATATTCTAAAGTGTTTTCAGGTAAACTAACTATTAAATTTCTTTTTGATAAATTTAATTCCATTATTTCTCATCTCCCATAAAATATATTTTACTAATTTGATTTTATGCAACATTTATGCAATGTTTTTTTTATTATTTAATCGGCAGAGTTTATCAACAAACTATAAAAATATAAAATTCATTTATTAGTTATTGTATTTTAAAATAAATGAATAATAATGATTACAGTATTTTTTCTTAATTTATTAATTGTTTATTAACAAATTAATAGAATTTTTTAATTTATTGAGAATATAAAAATCATTAAAAAATACTTGAATTAATAAATTTGATAGTTTATAGTGAAGTTTTTAATTAAATTAAGAGAAGATAATGAGAATAGAGAAGTTTTTAATAAAAAACTGCATGACTTTTTAATATGTCATGCAGTTTATTTTTATTTTATTGCTATTACTTCTATTTCAACATCGGAGTCTTTTGGTAGTTTTGCTACTTGGAATGCAGATCTTGATGGATGGTTTTCCATAAAAAATTTTCCATATATTTCATTCATTTTTGTAAAATCATCCATATTTTTTAGGTATACTGTTGTTTTTAAAACTTTATCCATAGAACTTCCGAGTTCTTCGAGTATATTTTTTATGTTTGTTAGTATTATTAGTGTCTCTTTTTCAACATCATTTTTTACCATTTCTCCTGTTTCCATATCAACAGGTAATTGACCAGAAAGGAATATAAGATTATTGTATTCATTTGCTATAGAGTAAGGCCCTATTGCTTTTGGAGCAGATTTTGGATTATGTGTTTTTTTCATTTTTATTTTTATCCCCCTTTTTTTATTGTATTTTTATTATAATATATTTTATATTATTTTTAAAGCTTCATCTAAGTCATTTATTAGTAATTGAGGGTCTTCTAATCCAACGTGTATTCTTATTAGAGGTAAAAGTTCTTGTGATATGTTATCAGTTGTAACTGCATAAGGCATTATTAAACTTTCATATCCTCCCCAGCTAACAGCTCTTTTGAAATAATTTATTCTGTTTGTAAATTCTATTACTTTTTCTATTTTATTTGTTTTTAATTTGAAAGACATTAGACCAGATCCACCTTTCATTTGTTTTTTTGCAAGTTCATATTGTGGAAAATCTGGATCGAATGGATATAAAACATTTTCTATTTTTGGATGTTGTTTTAAAAAGTTCATTATTTTTAAAGCATTTTCATAGTGTTTTTCAAGTCTTATATGTAAGGTTCTTATTCCTCTCAGTATTAACCAAGCCATGAATGGATCTGGTACTGTTCCGATGTTTTGAAATTCCGTTTGAAATATATGTCTTATATCTTGTTCTTTTCCAATTATTATTCCTGCTACTACATCGGAGTTTCCACCGAGATATTTTGATGCTGAATGTACTACTATATCTATTCCATAGTCTATTGGGTTTTGATATATTGGTGTTGCCCATGTGTTATCTATGATTGTTTTTATATTTTTTGATTTTGCAAAGTCTGATATTTCTTTTAAGTTTTGCAGTTTGAATGTAAATGTTGTGGGACTTTCAAGGTATATTATTTTTGTGTTTTCTTTTACGGCATCTATTATTTCTTGTGTATTTGTTCCTTCAACATATGTATGAGTTACTCCAAATCTTGGAAGGTATTTTTCTAAAAGATTTTTAGTCCAACTATAAGAATCTTTTACACATACTATATGATCTCCTGATTTTAGAAAAGAAAGTATAGAATTTGTTATTGCTGATATACCAGAACTTACGAGTTTTGCTCTTTCTCCATGTTCTAATTTTGCAATTTTTTCTTCTAACAGATTTACTGTTGGATTGTTTCCGCGAGAGTATATATAATTATTTGGTTCATCTGATATAGCTTTTTTGAAGTCTTGAAAATTTTTATAGCAAAATATTGATGTTTGATATATTGGAGGATTTACGGCTCCAAAAGGAAAGTCGTTTTCTCCGAGATGATGTAATATATCTGTTGTATTTAATTCGTTCATTTTTTCCTCCTTTAGCCTTTTACGGCTCCATCAGTTAATCCCTGAACTATGTATTTTTGTGTAAATGCAAATATTATCATTGTTGGTAGAAGTGCAACAACTATTCCAGCACTCAATACACCCCAACTTACCCCTGCTTTTGATATGAAGGAATTTAAGGCAACTGGAATTGTCATTTTGTACGAAGAACTCATGAACATTGCAGCAAGGAAAAGTTCATTCCATATGTTTACAAAGGCAAAACTAAATATTGCAGCAAGTCCTGGTAATGATAAAGGTATTACTATTTTTATTATTGTTTGCATATTATTGCAACCATCTATTAATGCTGCTTCTTCAAGAGCTACGGGAATTCTATCAAAAAAACCTTTTCCCATTATTGTTGAAAAAGCTATCATTGTTGAAATGTATATTACCATCAATGAAAATAAGCTATCCGTCATTCCAAAATTGGCAAATGATGTGAATAATGGTGCCATTATCATGAATGTTGGTATCATTTGTGAGAAATACATTGCTAATAATAAGGTGTTTTTTGCTTTGTTGTATTTGAATCTCGAAAGAGAATATCCACTAAATATAGATATTATCATCGCACCTAATGCGGATATTAGGGATATTAATACACTATTTTTAAAGTATATTCCAAAATTACTTATTTCAAATAGGTATTTATAATTTTCAAAATTTATTTTTGAAGGTAAATATTTTATTGGAAATGTATATATTTCTTTATAGTCTTTGAATGAAGTTACTATAACCCAGTATAGAGGAAATAAAGCCATTATTAAGAATAATAATAATAATATTATTTTTAATGTGTTTTTTATTATTTTCATATATTATCATTCCCTTTTTTGGAGGATATTTTTAAATAAATTATTGCATAAGTTAATAGTATTGCTATTATTACTACTCCATATGCAGATCCTTGTCCATAATCGTAGAATTTTAATATTTTGTTTATCATTTGTGTTGCAAGTATATTTGTGCTGTTTGCTGGTCCACCATTTGTCATTGCATATATTATGTCTGGAAAATTCATTATCCAAATAGTTCTTAATAGTGTTGTTGATATTATTGTTGGTTTTATGTAAGGTATTGTTATTGAAAATAGTTGTTTAACAGGTCCAGCACCATCTATTTTTGCAGCTTCGTATAATTCATTTGGTACTGATTGTAATGCTGCAAGTAGCATTATTGCGAAGAATGGTACACCATACCAAATATTTACCACTATTACAGATATCATGGCTATTTTTGGATTTGATAAGAAGCCGATATTTGAATTTATTAATCCCAATTTTAATAAAATGTCATTTATTACACCAAATTGTCCATTGAACATCCAAGCCCATATCAATCCAATGGCAAATCCTGATAATGCCCAAGGGTAGAATACTAAAGCTGAATAAAGTCCTCTTCCTTTGAAGGGTTTTTTCATCAATAATGCAAGTATGAATCCAAGTATGAATTGAAATAATAAAGATATTACAACCCAGATTATTGTGTTGAATAGTATTTGTATAAATCTAAAGTTTTGATCTGTAAATATGTTTTTGAAGTTTTGAAAGTTATTGAATTGTGTATTGGATAGATCAAATAATGTATAGTTTTTGAATGATATGAATATACCTTTTATAACTGGAAAGTATATGAATAATCCAAGAAATAAGAATGCAGGTATTAATATATATATTAAGAATTTGTTTTTTTGAGTATGGCTTTTTTTTAGCATTTTTGCACCTCTTAAAATTCAAGGCTTGCTTTTCAGCAAGCCTGAAGTATTTTTTAGTTCCAATATGCTTCCCATTTTTTTAGGACTCTTTTTAATTCTGTATTTCCAAGTAAGAGGTTTTGCATATCGACTTCATGAATTTGGCTCCAGCCAGGCCATCTTTCTGAGTCTAAAGGGTATGTTTTAAATATATATTTTTCTGAAACCATTTCTTTTCCATATGCAGCATATTTTTCATTTTTGAAATGTTCATTATTTTCATATGTCGATTTATGTACTGGTAAAGCTCCATAGTGTTCATTGAAATATCCATTTTGTTCTGGTGAGTTTAACCATTTTATGAAATTCCAAGCTTCTGTCTTATTTTTTGAATAACTTGGTATTCCTACTCCAGTAAATCCATAATCGAGGTATGTGTAGCCATGAGGTCCTTCAGGAATTGGTATTACTGTATATTTATTTTCATCCATTAAGTTGTTTATCAAAGGTATTGCATCTGAATCTTGTATTAAGAAAGGTGTCATTCCTGATACGAAACTGTTTATTTGTTCATTGAATCCCCAGTTTACACCGTCTTTTGGTACAGCTTCTTTGAATAGTTTTATATATTTTTCCATTCCTCTTTTATAGTCTTCAGTGTTAAAAAATTCTTTTTCAGTAGAATATATATATTTTTCATTTTTTATGTTTTCAACTTCTGCAGATGCAAATAGATCTGAATATTTGAATTCTGAAGATTTTCCTCTCCATGTGAATCCATATTGGTTTTTTGATGGATCTGTTATTTTTATAGCTATATCTATTAATTCGTCTATTGTTTTTGGTAATGTATTTATTCCATTTTGTTTTAATACATCTTCTCTAACAAAAAGAGCTTTTATGAATATACATTGAGGTACGAGATATGGTTTATTGTCTAATGTATAAGCTGCTTTTTTTGCAACGGCTGTCAAATCTTCGGCATCTTTCCAATTTTCAAAGTATTTACTCAAATCTTCGAGTTTTCCATTGTTTACAAATTGTTTTAATGTATAGTCTCTTATTTCTACTATATCGAGTTTTTGATTTGTGTTTAGCATTAAAGTTGCTTTTTGATCTGCTTGTTCATAAGGTGGTGATATTAAGTTTATTTTGATATCTGGATTTTCTTTTTCATATTTTGATATCATATCTTTTAATAATTTTGTTCTTTCAGGACTTGTCATAACTTCTAAATAATTTAAAGTCACGGTTTTTGAAAATGAAATACTGAATAATAATACTAAACATAGTAATAATAAAGTTAATTTTTTCATAATTTTTCTACCTCCCCGTTTTGATAATACTATTTTTATTTTAGTGTTTTTTTTTAATTTAGTCAAAAGTATATACCAATAATTATTTGTATATACTAATAATTATTGTGATTTTTTTGTAAAAATCTTTTAAATTTAAAGTTATACTCGTTTACAATATGAAATATTATATTTTCTACATAAAAAAACGAGTTTATTCGAAGATAAACTCGTTTTTGATCATTTTATTTTGTCTTTTATTCCACATGATTCTCTATATATTATTTGGGTAGGGATGTATATTTCTGATTCTATTATATTTTTTTTATTTATTAAGTCTATTAGTATTTGAGCAGATTTTATTCCCATTTCTTCAAAATTTTGTTTTATTGAGGTTAATTTGGGTACTATTAGTTCTCCAATTTTTCTGTCATCAAATCCAACTATTTTTATATCATCTGGTATTTTGTATCCTTTAGATTGCATTATTGATATTAAGGCTACTGCTATAGTGTCATAACAGCAAAATATTGTATCATAGTCATATTCTATTAATTTGTCCGCTATATTTTCTAATTGATTTTCTTTTATTATGTAGTAACCAGTTTTTGCACCAAATCTTTTTGTAGCATCTCTTATTCCCATTAATCTATCTCTGACGGTGCTTAATACTACTTCATCATATGATATGAAGGCTATGTTTTTTGAGTTTCCAAATTTTATTAGATTTTGTGTTAATTCATATGTGCTTTGATAGTTTTCAGATTGAACTACTATTTTATCTGTGTATCCGACAGCTCTATCCATGTATACGAGTGGAAAATCTGATTCTAAAAGATCTGAAAAGTCTTCTATATCAAAAAATTCCATTCTCGGTATTGCTATTAGACCTTTTAAGTCCCTTTTTAGTAGTTCATTTACCTTTTTTTTGTTTAATTCTATATTTTCATTCATGAATTCTACTATTGGGGTATATCCATGTTCTCTGAGTACTTGTTCTATTCCAACCATCGTTTCTCCTGATAGATAATCTGATATGTAGGATAATATCAGTCCAATGTTTTTTGAGTTTTTTACATCTTCATTTACGAAAGATCCAATTTTTCTTTTTCGATATATATAGTTTTCTACTGTTAGTTCGTCTAAAGCTTTTCTAACTGTTGTTCTTGATGTATTGAATTTTTCTACGAGTTCTTTTTCTGTTGGAATTTGTTCGCCTGGTTTTAATTCTCCCGTCTTAATTTTTCTTAATATGTATTTTTTTATTTTTTTATGTAATGCTTCTTTCATTAAATCACCTCTTTTTGTGTATACATTTATTATTTTACTATAAAATTACATTATTTTTTCATTTTTTTAGTAAAATGGTATAGAAATTAGTGTATTATTAGATATTCTAATACTTTTTAAGGAGATGAAAATTATGTCAAAGAGGCTTACTGTTTTATTGTTTATTATTTTTACTTTTATTTTGTCTTTTGGTAGTTCTTATACTATGAATTCTTTTGATAGTTCTGAATTGAATAGGATAAATTCTGCCATGAGTACTGATAAGGGGAATTTTTCTTTGAATGTTGCAAAGGTTATTTATGATTTTTATAATTTTGATTGGGCTGGCAATGAGTATTTGTTGAGAGATCTTGAAGATATCATGAATTTGTATTCTGAGGATATATATTCTGAAGATTTTGATAGCGAATTTGATGATGAAGATTATTTAGAAAAACTTGAAGAATTTTTTAAGAGTTTAAAAAGTTCTGATGTTTATGATTTAATGGTTTCTATTAAAGATGAATTGAAAGATTTGGATGAGAATAAGGATTCTTTGGTATTTTTATCTAAGGAAGCTTATGATGATTTTGTGAAATTTATTAATGTTGATTCTGATCCATATTTTGTAGAATTTGATTATGAAACAGTTGGTAACTTTGCTTTTGATTATAGAACTCTTAAGATATTAGACATTTTAGCAAATACTTTTGTTTATATGAATGATAATCCAAGTATGTTGGAGTATTATCATAACTTTTTCTCTTATTTTGAATCAGATCCAGATGAGGAAGATTTAATAAGACCTGAAGCTAATTCTGTTTTTTCTCAAATGGAGTATGTAGAACCAGAGGATTTTGAACCTTTATTGAAGAAATTAGCTGCTGTAGATGGTGATTCAGAATGGATTTCTTTGAGAGATATATTTATTCCAGAAATTTTGATTCTTCCACCTTCTTATGAATATTTTACTATTTCTGATTATGCTATGAGAGGGATGTTGTTGATAGATGATTTTGAAACTTCTGATTTATTTGTTAATAAGAGATATGCAGATTTAGTAGATTATTTTATGAATACATCTGAAGCAGATGATTTTGTTTATTATTATTATCCTGATTCTTATGGGATTAAGGAAGATTTTGATAAAGTTTTGAAAGAGAATTATAATTTTAGATATGCTAATCCAATTTTAGGCTTTTTGAATGTTTCTTTTGATGAATTTTTGATGGAAGAAGATTTGGAAGATATTGTATCTGAATTTTGGATGTCTATTAATGGTGTTAAAGTTTATAATTTTAGAGATTTTGTTGAAGAATTTTTAAATTCTTATAAGGATGTTATGAACTTTAAGTTTAGAATGATGTTTAATATTGATATGAGTACTGGTTATGAAGAACCAGGAGAAGTTGTAGAGCCGTTAGTTTTAGGTTTGGATATGAATATGACATTTAATTATCCAGCTTATAAGGATCCTTTTGATGTTGGGGCTATGAATTTAAGGTTTAAACCTGAGATTTTTAATGTTGTTATGTCTGAATTTGCTAAGCTTGAACAAGGTTATTTCAATATATCCGAGATAGTAAGTAATATTTCTGAATATACAGATTTTTTAAAGGTTGAAAATAATGATTTAGTTTTTTATTTAAATGTAGATAATTATTTTGATTCTGAGATTAGTTTTGTTAATTTTATGAGTGATGATATTGTTAATTTACTTTCTATGTTTTTGATGACGGCTATGTCTTCAGATTATAATTATTGATTTTGAAAATAATAAACGGGCTTTTAAAGCCCGTTTTTATTTTAATGTGAAGAGTTTTTTAAGTTCTTCATTGGTTAAGTCTCCTATCCATTTTTCGGATGTTGTAATTATTTCTTTTGTTAATCTTTCTTTTTTATTTATTATTTCATTTATTTTTTCTTCGAATGTTCCCGTAGTTATTAGTCTGTGTACTATTACATTTTTTTCTTGTCCTATTCTAAATACTCTGTCTGTTGCTTGATTTTCTACGGCAGGATTCCACCATAAATCATAATGTATTACATGGTTTGCAGCGGTTAAATTTAGTCCCGTTCCACCAGCTTTTAATGATATTATCATTACTTTGTATTTGGATATTGTTTCGAATTTTTCTATCATTTCATTTCTTTGCTTTTGGTTTAAAGATCCATGAAAGAATAGTATTTCCATTTTAAAGTATTCTTTTATTAATTTTTGTAGTATATTGCCCATTGTTGTGTATTGTGTGAATATTATTACTTTTTCTTCATTTTCTATTATGGTTTGTAGTATGTCTATAGTTTTTTGCATTTTTCCTGATGAGTTTATTGTTTGTATAAAATTTTTGTCATAATTAGCTGGATGATTACATATTTGTTTTAATGCTGTTATTAGAGCAAATATATGAGCTTTTCTTTTTTGATGATTTTTTTCTATGTTTGAAAATTTTAGATCCATTATTTTTTGATAGTATTTTTTTTGAATTGGTGTTAAATATACGTATTCATCGTATACGAATTTTTCTGGTAAGTCTTTTATTATTTTTTTATCTGTTTTTAATCTTCTCATTAAAAATGGTTCTATGGCATTTTTTAAGTATTTTTTTTCTGCGTTTCTACTTAGCTTTTCTATTGGATATGCATAATTTATTTTGAAGTCTTCTTGATTTCCAAGAAAGCCCGGCATTAAGAAATCGTATATTGACCATAATTCTAATAATTTGTTTTCAACAGGTGTACCTGTAAGAGCTACTTTGTGTTGTGAGTTTATTTTTTTTACCGCTATACTTTGTGAGGTATATGGATTTTTAATGTTTTGAGCTTCATCTATTACACATATTTGAAATTTTATTTTTTGAAGTTTTTCTATATCCCTTCTTATTATTCCATAAGATGTTATTATTAGTTCATTTTCTTTTATTTTTTCTATATCTCTTTCATTTCCATGGTATATATGTGTTTTTATTTCTGGTGTAAATTTTGATGATTCTTTTTCCCAGTTTGCAAGTAATGATGTTGGACATATTACTATTGATGGATTTGTTAATTTTTTATTTTCTTTTATTTTTTGTATCACAGATAGTATTTGTATTGTTTTTCCAAGACCCATATCATCTGCAAGACATATGTTGAATCCTTTTTCAAAGTTTGTGTATATCCATTTATATCCTTTTTTTTGATATGGTCTTAATGTGGCATTTAATTTTTTTGGTATGTTTATTTGTTTATATTTTTTAAAGTTTTTTATGTAGTTTTTTAGGTTTTCATCTATTATTATGTCTATTCCAAATATATTTTTTGATAGTATGAATTTGAATAAACTTATGTTATCTAATTCTTTTATTTTTTTTACTATTTGTTTTATGTTTTCTATTGCATGTTTTTCATATACGAAGTATTGGTTTTCTATTTTTTTGATTCCATTTTCTGTATTATATTTTTTTATGAATTCTTCGAATTCTATTTCTGTACTTCCTATTTTGAAATTGAAATCAAAGTTTAATTGTTTTGATATGGTTTCTAAGGTTATATCTTTTTCGGTTGTTTTTGTTTTTATTATAAGTTCAGGTGTATATATTTTTTCCATTCCAATTGGATAGTTTATTCGACTGTTTAATAGTTTTATTATATTTTTAGTGTTTATTATTAAGTCTGAAAGATCTGATGGTTCTATTATTAGATCTTTGAATTTTAAGTTTAAGTATTCCATTATAAATGGAGAATATTTGGATATTATTGCAAGTTTTTTTAATATTGTTTGATCATTGTTTTGTCTTAGATGTTCTCTCAATTCTTTTGTTGTAAAGGGATCATCTTTTTTTGCTATGTCTATGGATAATGAGTATTTGCTTTTGTAATTTTTTATGTTGAATATAAAAAATTCATTTGCATCTATTGTTATTGGTTCGAGATAGTTTTTTATTGATGTAAACGTGTTTTTTTCATCAAATTTTTTTGGTTTGTATATATAATTTGTAAAAAATAATTCATGTATTTTGTTTTCTTTGGGTTCTATTATGTATTTTATTTTGTTTTTTATGTATAGATTGAAGAGAAAATTTATTATGAAATCTTGATCTGCTATTTCATTTTTGTTTTTTATTATGGGTTCTTTTATTAAAGATTTTAAGTATTCATGGTATTTTTTATATGTTTCATTTATTGTATATGGTTTATAAGTTATATGGAAGTTTGTTTCATCTATTTTTTGTGCTTGAGGTAAAAAGGATTTTGTATATTTTATTATTTCAAAGTATTTTAATAGTTTTGAAAAGAATTTTATGTTTGAATCTTCTAAGTTGTAATAATTAGCTTTTTCGAGTATTTCAAAGAAATCATAGTAATTGTACTCATGATTTAAATAGTCTATATTGGTTTTTAATTGTATTTTGGGATTTTGTTGATTATAATTTATTTTTATTTCTAAGTCTGTTAATTTTAAGTTTTCTATTTTTATGTTTTCATCTTGGTTTATTTCTTCATATAATTTTTTTAAATCTGATTTTAGGTCTATATTTGTGAATAGTATATCATCTGGAAGTAGATTTAATAGGTTTTGTATTTCAAGCGGTTCTGCTATTATTTCTGGTTCTTTTATTTCTTTTTTTATTTTGAATTGTTTTGAGAATTTTATTATATTTTCTTCGCTTTCTTCTACTATTTCTGATTTTTTGAGTCCATGAAGTTCAAATATAAGAAAAGGGTTTTTATCGAATTCATGGGCAAAAGAATAGAAAACAGCTGCAAGGTGTTTACAAGGATTAGCCCTATCCGGACATGAACATTTTGATAGTATATCAGCCCATTTTTCCGGAAATAAATGTATTTGTGATTGGGTTAATATTTCAAATAAGTCTGGAGGAAAAAATCCTATTAATAGTTGTGCCATAAAATCTTTTCTGTTTTTTAATATGGCTTTTATTTTATTTTTTTCATCTTTTTTGAAAGCATTCAATTTTATTGTTTGATTATAATGGTCTTTGTAATTACCTTTTACTTTTGATATTATCATTCCATCTTTGTAGTTTATGTCTATTACATTGCCTTTATTGAAATAAGTTCTACCACGTGGCAGTCTATTTTTATTTTTGTCTATGTTTTCAAGCGATTCTATCCATTTTAGACCCCACCAAGTTTTAACTATATTTTTTTTGTACATTAATTTTTCCTCCGAATTTTTTAGCATTATTATATTATATCAAATTATTGTATTTGTAAAAAAATAAAGATGCCAAAGCATCTTTATTTTGATATTGAGTATTGTATGAATCTTTCCATATAGTATAAGAATATTTGATTATAATATCCTTCAAAGTATATATCGTTTGCATGGCCAGAGTATGGAAAATATATTGTCATTATTTTATTGTTTTCTGAGTATTTTTTTTCGAATTGTTTTATTATTTCTTCTGGAACGAAGGTATCTTTTGTTCCTTGATATATCAATATGGGAATGTTATTTTTGTTTATTAATTTTTCTGGTGATATTAGTTCTTTTTCTCCTTCTATTCCTATTTTTGAAGCTATTGTATACGCTGGATATAAAGGTATTATACCTTTTATTTTTATGTTTTGATCATACCAGTTTTTGTATTTTTCATTTTCATAGCTTAAAGCAATTGCTGTTGCAAGTTGTCCTCCTGAAGATCCTCCACTTATTATTACTTTTGAGGTGTCGGCATTATATTTTTGTTTGTTTTGTTCGAGGTATTTTGTGAAATATCCTATATGTTTTATCATATCATCTATTGTGAAATTGCCAGTTCTATTTTTTATTTTTTCTGAATTTTTTGAGAATATGGATGTATTTGTTAATCCATATTGTATATCAAATACAGTGTATCCTTGTGATGCAAAATATTTGTTTATTTGTAGCATATTATAGAATCCTTTGTTTCCTCCAACCCATGAACCACCATGTATTCTTATTATTACAGGATTTTCTTTATTTTTGTTTTTGGGTATATATGCATCAAATTTTAGTTCTATATTGTTTTCATAACCTTTTGTATCTTTATAATAGGTAATATCTTTTTTTATTTCTATTTCTGGTATTTTTATTCCAAGTAGATAATCTGTGAATGAGAAATGAACTTTTCTGAATTTTGAGTTTTGTTGATTTCCAAATGTATTTGAAAATTTTAGATCTATTTTGTTTATATTTGTTAGATTAGCTATTAATGGTATTGTTAATAGTATTGAGAATATTATTATGAATATTACAGAGATTTTTTTGTTTATTTCTGATTTTGGATTTGTAGAGTATATAAGTAATCCTAAAGGTATAGTTATTATTGCAAAGGTTATTGAGAGTTCTGGTATTATCATTTCAATGGTTGAAACATATATTTTTGTATAAGTTATTATGGTTATTGCGATTATCATTAATATGTATATTAATGATATTAAATTTTTTATTATGTTTTTTTTGCTATTATTTATTTTTATGAAGTATTTATTGTATCCAAGTGTTTTTATGTTGTTGTATATAGCACTTATGAATATTGAGTAGTATCCTATGTATATTATAGTCCATATATGCCATGTTTGTTTTATTTGGGATGAATATGAAGCCCCTTTTAAGAAGTTTCCTGCGATTATCATTAATAGACCTATTATAGATGTTTTTAAAAATATTCTTGGATATTTATATGCTTTTAATCTTTTAAAATTATATAAGTATACTATGAAGTAGTTTAATAAGAGTGTGAATGGTATTGTTATTGTAGCTATTATTTCTATTATTTGATTTGGATAGTATATTCTCAATATGGGATATATTATACATAATATGTTTAATAATAGAGATATTTGGTTTATTTGACGTCTCATTTTTAACCCCCATTTTATGATGTATTTACTTATATTATATCGTATTTTTTGTTGGAGGATTTAAATTTCATTTGATATATAAAAAAATGGACTTTTTCTGATTTGATTTGTATCAGAATAGTCCATTTTAATTTTTAGTTTTTAAATATTCTTAAGGAATTGAATACTGCTATTAATGCTATACCAACATCTGCAAATACGGCACCCCATATGTTTGTCATTCCAAGTGCACCGAGACTTAAGAATACTATTTTTACTCCAAGTACTATTATTATGTTTTCCCAAGTGATTTTTGCAGTTTTTTTGGATACTTTTATAGCATCTACAACTCTTTGTATATTATCATCCATAATAACTGCATCTGCTGCTTCTATTGCGGCATCAGAACCCAATCCTCCCATAGCTATACCTATATCGGATCTCGTTAGTACGGGTGCATCATTTATTCCATCACCTATGAAGGCTATTTTTTTATTTGTTTTTATTTGTTCAAATTTTTGAACTTTTTGATCTGGTAATAATTCTGCATAGTATTCATCTATACCTACTTCTTTTGTTACTGCTTGAGCTACTTTTTTATTGTCACCTGTAAGCATTACAGTGTTTTTTATTCCAAGTTGTTTTAATTGTTTTATAGTTTGTTTTACACCGTTTTTAATTTTGTCTGATATTTCTAAGTATCCAGAATATTGACCGTTTATGGCTATATGTACTATTGTTCCAGAGTTATTGTTTTCTTTGTAATTTATTCCAAATTTTTCCATTAATTTTGAATTACCAGCGAGTACAGTTTTTTCTTCTATTTTAGCTTTTATTCCATGTCCTGATATTTCTTCATATTTTTTTATTTTTGTTTCATCTATTTGTTGATTGTATTCTTTTTTTATTGATTGAGCAATGGGATGATTTGAATGTTTTTCAGCATATGCAGCTGTTTTTAATAATTCTTCTTTTGTTATGTTCTCTGGTTTTATTTTTACAACTTCGAAGACTCCTTGTGTTATTGTTCCTGTTTTATCAAATACTATTGTATCGAGGTCTTTTATGGTTTCTAAATAATTTCCGCCCTTTATTAGTATACCTTTTTTTGATAGAGTTCCTATTCCTGAAAAGTATCCAAGAGGTATTGATAAAACGAGTCCACAAGGACATGATATTACAAGGAATATTAAAGCTCTATAAAGCCAATCAGAAAATGTTCCGCCCATCAATACTGGTATAGTAGCCAGTCCCAATGCAAAGAATACTACTGCCGGAGTATAATATTTTGCAAATTTTGTTATCATTTTTTCTGTTTTAGCTTTTTTTGCAGATGCATTTTCTACCATATTTAGTATTTTTGATACTGTCGATTCTGAAAATTCTTTTTCAACTTTTACTTTTATTAGTCCATTTTGATTTACGAATCCACTTAGTATTTCATCGTTTTCTTTTACTGTTCTTGGTACTGATTCACCTGTTATTGCAGAGGTATCCATCATTGTTTGACCTTGTATTATTTTTCCATCCATAGGGACTTTTTCTCCAGGTTTTACAACTATTATGTCATTTACTTTTACTTGTGAAGGACTTACTTTTTCTATGTTTTGTCCTTTTATTAGGTTTGCATAATCAGGTCTTATATCTAAAAGAGATTTTATGGATTTTTTTGAATTATCAACGGCTAAGTTTTGTAAGAATTCTCCAATTTCATAGAATAGCATTACTCCAACTGCTTCGGGATATTCTTTTATTGCAAAAGCTCCTATAGTAGCAATTCCCATTAGAAAATTTTCATCGAATACATTTCCTCTCATTATATTTTTTGCAGATCTTATGAGTACTTTTCCACCTATTATTAGGTATGCTGCAAGATATAATGATATTTTTATTATCATTTGTTGATTTGTTATTATTGCTGCTATAAAAAATATTAATCCAATACTTATTCTTATAATTTCTTTTTTTAGATTGAAATTTCCATGTTCATGAGTATGGGTATGAGAGTGTTCATGTTCATGAGAATGTTCATGGAACTCATTTTTTCCTTCTTCATATACTTTTACATCTGGTTCTAATTTGTTTACTATTTTTTTTATTTTATTTATATCTTCTGTATTTGTGCTTTCATAAGAAAGGGTTTTAGTTATAAAGTTTAATTCTACATTTTTTATTCCATCTAAATTTTTTACTTTATTTTCTATTTTTGCAGCACAATTAGCACAATTTAAACCATCTAAGGATAATTTTGTTTTTTGAGTTTTTTCCATTTTTTCACCCCTTTAAATATGTACATATGAACATTTATTCATATATAAGATATAATAAAAATTATATCAATTTTTTTATTTTTTAAAATGTTTCTTCTGTGATATGTTCCATTCCAGTATTGAATATTTGTTCTATATGTTCATCATCGAGAGAATAATAAACAACTTTTCCATCTTTTCTGTATTTTACAACTTTTGCTTGTCTTAAAACTCTTAATTGATGAGATATAGATGATTGTGACATGTTTAATGCTATTGATATATCACATACGCATAATTCTTTTGCTTGAAATAATAGATTTAATATTTTTATTCTTGTAGTGTCTCCAAATATTTTGAAGAAATCTGCAAGATCGAATAGTATTTCATCTGCAGGTATTTTATCTTTTATTTGTTCTAGTATGTCTCTATGTACAATGTTATTTTTACATACATCTGTTTCTTTTTTTTCTGGTTTATTTATTTTTTCCATTTTTTCACCTCTATATATGAGCATATATTCATATATATTTTAATATTTTTTTTATTTATTGTCAAGTGGTATAATTTTATAGTTTGTTATTATTTTTTTGTTATTATTATGATATATATATAAATAATGAGAGGTGTTTTTATGATAAATATTGATTATAATACTTTTATAGAATATCTTACGGGTAAATCTTCTCATAAGAGATATGCTTTTTTTATTGGTTCAGATTTGAATGAAAAAACTAATGAAGTTTTTATGGGGTATATTGCAAAATTTTGCGAAAAAACAGATAGTAATATTTTAGTTAATTCATATTTTTCAAAGTATTCTGAAGAGGCTTTTTATAAATATACTAATGTTAATCCTGTTGTTTGTTCAAAGGATTCTATTTCTATATTTTTATCTTTTCCCACTGATAAACCTACTATCATAAATTTGAACACTGATTTGAATTCTGATATTTTATCCCATAATTGGGCTAATACTCTTGATAGTATTTTGGCTAATTATACTCCTGTTTTAATAGGAGTATCGAGTGAGGATAGGGCTTTGAAGAATTATTTTAAGGAATATTATGAGACTGATATTTATTTTGTAGGTGTTTTGGATGATCTAGCTAAGATGCTTAATAAAGAGTATTTGAAATTTTTAAAGGTTGAAGATTATTCTATTTTTGTTAAAAAATTGTGTAAAGATATTTTAGGTATAGATTCTTTGAGTATGAATTCTTCAAGGGTTGAATTTTATTGGAAGAATGAATATGAGAAGATAGAAGAATATAATAGTGATTTTGTTAAAGCGAATGAAGAGATAAGTGAACTTGTAGATTCTTTTTTTGATGATGAAGATGTTAAAAAAGCTTTTTTAGAGGAATCTGATATAAGAAGAGCAGCTTTGATTTTGGAGCTTTCTGCTGAAAAATTTGATAATGATTTTGAGGTTATTTTTAATTATGCAAGATTTTTGCATTTTAGTCTTGGTGATCTCGATAAGGCAAAAATTTATTATGATAAGGCTTTAAAGATTGATGAATCTTCATATGTTTACGAGAATTATGCTCTTTTGATGTATGATTATGGAGATTTTGATGAAGCTAATAAATTTTTTAATAAATCTGTAGAACTTTTTGATTCTGATGAAGATAAGAATCCTTATCTTTTGATTAGATACGCTATTTTTTTGAGAGAGTATGGCGATTTTGATAAGAGTATGGATATGTTTTTGAGATACAAGGAGTTTGGTGATTTAAATAATTATTTTTATTATGAGTATGCTCTTTTATTGAATGATTTTAAAGAGTATGAAAAAGCTATAGATTGTTTAAAGAAGGCGATTGAAGAAGATGATACTAATTATCTTTATTTTGGTGAGATTGCTAAATCTTATGCTTTGATAAATGATTTTAGGAATGCTAAAGAGAATTATTTGAAGGCTATTAATTTGTCTCCGGATAATATTAGTTTATTATATAATTATGGTATTTTTTTGGTTAATTTTGGATTTTATGATGAATCTACTGATTATTTTAAAAGGATTATAGATATAAATCCTAATTTTTATATGGCTTATAATGAGTATGCACTCGCTTTGGAAAAGTTGGAAAGATATGATGAAGCTGAGAGCGTTTATAAGATGGCAATTGGTAAAAATCCAGATTTTAAGAATATTTATAATAATTATGGTATTTTATTGGAAAAAACTGGAAGAGAGGATGAAGCCGAGAAATTTTATAAGAAGATTATTTCTGATTTTCCTGATTATCCTCATGCATATTATAATTATGCACTTTTATGTCAGAAGAGAGGAGATTTAAATAAAGCTGAAGAATTTTATAAGAAGGCTATAGAAAATGATGGTTCTTATGTTATGGCTTATATGAATCTTGCATTACTTTTGACTGATTTGAACAATTTTGAAGAGTCTATTTATTATTATGAGAAAATTTTAGAAATGGATGATACTAATATTTTTGCTTTTAATAATCTTGCTTTATTGTATGAACATCTTGATGATTCTGATAAGGCTTTGAATTTTTATAAAGAAGGTATGAAGAAATTATCGTTTTTTGATAATATACATGTTAATTACTTATTTTTCTTACAGAAATTTTTTCCAAAAAAGGTAGATAAAGAGTTTAAAAAATTTATTAAAAAATTTCCAGATAGTGCTAAACTTTTTTATGAATATGCCAAGTATCTTGAAAATGTTGGCGATTTAGATGGAGTAGAGGAATTTTATGAAAAGGCTTTGGAAATAGAGGTTTTCCCAGATTTGATAATTAATTATGCTATTTTTTTAGAGAAGAGTAATAATTTTGAGAAGGCTGAATTAGTTTATGATAAAGGTATTGAAAGTTTTCCGAATAATGCATTTATTTATTATAATTATGGAGTTATGTTGGATATAATTAATGATCATGATAGGTCTAAAAAACTTGTTAAGAAAGCTTTGAGGATAGATAATACAAATCCAACTTTTAATTATTTTTATGCGAAAATTTTATTTTTTCAGGAGAATAATTATAAACTTGCTAAGAAGTATCTCGATAAGTCTCTTAAGGTAGATCCTTATAATTATTATGCTAATGTTTATTATGCTATGGTTTTGAAAGCTTTGAAGAATTATAATAAATCTAAGATTTATTTTGAGAAGGCGATTGATATTATGCCTGATAGTTATTATGCTTATTATCAGTATGCTTTGGCTAAATGGCAGAATAATGAAGTTATAAGGGATATAATGGATTTGTTTGATAAGGCTGTTGATATTGGTTATAATTATTATGTTTTTTATGATTATCTTTATTTTTTAGCACAGAATCTTCAATTTAATAGATTTGAAGAGATAAAAGATGAAGCTCTTGAAATTGAAGGAGATTCTAATCCGGAATTTTTTACACATCTTGGGTATCTTTATTTTTATTTTATAAGAGATTATGATAAATCTAAAATTTTTTATGAAAAAGCTATTGATATGAAATATTCTTTTGATTTTTCTGAATATGCCGATGTTTTAAGGAATTTAGGTAGATTTGATGAAGCCGATAAATTTTATAAGAAGGCATTTTCTGCAGGTTTTTTGAGTTTGAATTTTTATATAAATTATGGTGTTAATTTTTTGAATCTTAAGAAATATGATGAGGCTCTTGAAATGTTTTTTAATGCAGCAGATTATGATAAAGAGTATGAGGGTTCTGATTTGTTTGTTAATATTGCTTTTACTTATGATTTGATGGGTGATTATGATAAGGCAAATGAGTTTTATATCAAAGCTGAGAAAGTTTCTAAAGATAATGTTTATTTTTCTGGTAATTATGCAGGTTTTTTGTTTAAAAGAGGTTTGAATTATGATAAAGCTTTGAAGCTTTTGAATTCTTCTATTTCTAATAATTCTTTTGATGATATTCAACTTCTTGAATGCTATATTTATATGTTGATATATACAGATGATTTTACTAAGGCTTTGAAAAAACTTGATTTTTTTTATGATAAGGGTATTAGAACTACTACGGATTTTTCAAGTCATTTGAGAAAGGCAATTGATATGAATCATGATAGACTTGATTTGATAAAGAGTTATTTAGATAAGCTTTGCATTTAATTTTAAAGACATGGTCAGTTTTTCTGATCATGTCTTTTTTATTTTATTTTTTTTATTAAATTTATGTATATTTTGAAAGCTTTTTCACGCTTTTTTTCTGGAAATATATTCCATAATGCTTTATTTACATCTTTATTTTTGAAGTGTTTGTTTTTTGGTAAAGGGTAGAGATTTTTCATTTCATAATTTGTGTCTTTGAAACGTGTTATTCCAAATATTATTTGACTTAGAATTTTTCTTTCTTGAAGATTTATATCTTGTGTGTAGTATTCATATATTTTGTATATGGTTTTATTGTCTATTTTTTCAAAAGCTTTTTTTACAAGATCTTTTCTTGCTTTTACAAATGGAGATTCGAACTCTTCGGTAGCTTGTAATAGTATTATTTTGTCGGATATTTTTAATTTTTTTATATCTGTGTTTTTTATGGCTTTTATGAGTCTTTTTAATCTATTTAAATTTGGATCTTCTAGGGTCATCATTGTAGAGAGTATATTTATTATTATTGTTTCTTTTTTTATTTTTTTTGCATTGAATAGAATTTCTTCGATATTTTCGTCTAATATTATTTTGAATCTTTCTTGTTCTATTTGATTTTTGAAATATGTTTCATCTTCTTCCATTATTTTATATATCGTTTGCGATTTTATTCTTTTTGTTTCTCCATTTAGAATTTTATAAAGAGTTCTTCTGGATAATCCAAGATTTTTTGCCGTTTTTGAAAGATTATTTTTTTTTATATATTTTTTTATTTCTATTATATCTTCATTTGTTATTGAATAAGAACTTTTGTCTATTTCTAATTTTTTTATAGTTTCTTTTGTGTCTGTATTTATTAGATTTTGTTGAAATTCATCTTTTTCATTTTTTATCATTAAAGAGAATATATATAGTTCCATATAATATATGAAACTATCATTTTCTTTTAAAGTATATATATATTGTTGATAAGCATTTATTATTTTTCTATTAGTTGAAAAGTAATAGGATGCATAGTATAGATTTATTTTTGATATTATGCATTTTAATTTATCGCTTTTTTCTAAAGTTAAAAGATTGTTCAATGATGCGTTTATTAAAGATGGATTTGGTATTTTTTTGGCTTTGACGGCCACTTCAGAGAGTATTTTTTTTCTTTTTGATATATTTGTATATCCATCAGCCTTTCCAAATAAGAAGTTTATATAAAGATAATCATCTGATGAAAAACTTCCCCAGAATTTGCTTTGTTTTAATCCCCCATTTCTTGATTCTATGTATAGAAACATACCTTTTAATATATCTCTTGACATTGGAGGCATTTTTTTTTGTGATTTTTTTAGTATTTTGTAATATACTATATAATCGAGATCCTTTATGCTGAATAGAGACATCATTTTTAATCCAAGTAACATATAGTATATGTTTTTGTTTTTGATTTTGGATATATTTTGATTTATTTTTAGTATTGTATTTTCGAATTCATAGACATCGTATATGTTTTTTATTTGTATATACATTTTCAAATCTTTATTACAAAAATTTTTGCTTAAATAATCCCTCAAATTTTGTGCAAAAAAACCATATTTGTGTATTTCATATATGGCTTTTTCTATACTTTTCATTGGCCCCACCTCTTAATTTAAGTATGATATATTTTTAAATCTTTTTTATACTAACAAATTGAGTGTATACATTATATGAGTTTTTTTGATGTAAATTTTTTTTTAATTGTTATAACGTTATTCTGGATTATATTTTAGAAAACATGTTTTTTTGTTATATCATTTTATATAATGTAATATTTAGTTGTGTATACATATATAGTTTATTATTCTATTTTTATTATATTTTTATAGGGGTCCGGAAAGAGGTTTTTGAATGATATCTTTCTTTTTAAAGCATATTAAAGGCTATGTGGGGATGAAAAACTTTATAAATGATCAAAAAAAGCTGAATAAATTTTTTTCTGATTCAGAAGAGGTCCTTTATATTGAAGATTATCTGAGATTTTTAAAAGATTTTTTGAATAATTTTTTTGATGTTGATACTATGGGTTTTTATTTTTTGAATCAAGATTGCAATATTTTATTTAATTCTGAAAAAGATGATTGCAGTTATTTTTTTAATGAAAATATTAGTTTCTTCATGAAAAATATTATGGAGAGTAGTAAAAGTATTGTTGTTGATGATATTTCTATTTTTAAAGATGATGAGTTTTTGTCAGATTTTTATGGGAATGGAAATAAGTCTATGATGGCTGTACCTATTATTAATAATGGTGATTTTTTGGGTGTTATTAGTGTTTTTAATTATGAAGAATCATTTTATGATAGTTCTTATTTATATATTTTTGAGTTGTTTACTAATGTTATAAAGTATAGCCTTTTGAATAAATTTATGGCTTTTAAGATGGTTAATACGACGATGAACGGACTTATTGAAATTCTTGAAACAAGAGATCTTGAAACCGGTGCACATGTTAAGAGGGTTGCACATTATTCAAAGATTATCGCTGAGAGACTTTTTGATAAAGGTATTATAAATAGTAAAGATTTGATCAAAGAAATATTTTGGTTTGCACCTTTACATGATATTGGTAAGATAGGAATTTCTGATAGTATTTTGCTTAAACCATCAAGACTTACCGAATCAGAGTTTGAAGAGATTAAAAAACATGTTTTGATTGGTTACGATTTATTGAAATCTATTGAGAAGAATATGCATCCCGCTATCGATATGAATTTTTTTAAGACTGCTGAAGATATTATTTTGCATCATCATGAAAATTATGATGGTTCTGGCTATCCAAATGGACTTAGAGGTAATGATATTTCAATTTCTGGTAGAATACTCGCTGTCGCTGATACTTTCGATGCACTTTGTTCTGAGAGGCCTTATAAAGATTCTTTTTCTTTTGAAGATAGTTTAAAAATAATAATTAATGAACGTGGGAAACAATTTGATCCAATTATAATTGGGGCTTTTTTAGATTCTATCGATGAGATTAAAAAGATTTATAGTTTATATCATGATTCTGATGATTGTTATAGTTTTTCATTCGATAGAAAATGAAAGCAGAACCTTTTTAGGTTCTGCTTTCTCTTTATAATATAAATTTTTTGAATTCTGATTTTAAATCGTCTGTTAATTTTTTTACCTGGTCTGAAAGTTCTTTATTTTCAGTGTTTTTTTGATTTTGTAATTTTAATGTTTGAGCTATTGAATTTGTTTTATTAGATATTGAATCTATTGCATTAGTTGCACTTGTCATCGATTCTGCTATTTCTCCATTTATTGTGTTTAATGTTTTTATATAATGTTCTATTTTTTTTGTTTTTTCTATTGTTTGTTCTATTTTGTTTTCCATTTTTTTATAAGTTGTTTTTATGTTATTTGTATATTCTTCAGTGTTTATTATTAATTCATTAGTTTTTTGCGATTCTGAAAGATTTATTTTTGAATCTTCTTTTATTTGATTTATTATTTTTTCTATTTGTTTGTTAAATTTTTGATTTTCTGTTGAAAGTGTTCTTACTTCTTGTGCTACAACCGCAAATCCTTTTCCTGCTTCTCCAGCACGTGCAGCTTCTATTGATGCATTTAATGCCAGTAAATCGGTGTTTTTTGATATTGTATCGAGTACTTTTAATATTTTTTCTAATTGTTTTATATTATCTTCAATTTTTAAGGCTATTTTTTTATTTTTGGATGATTGGTCTTTTGTGATTTGTGATATATTTTTTATTTTTTCTATATTGTCTTGTGTATCGGAACTTATATGGTTTAGATTTTCCATATTTTTATTTATATCTTTTATATTTTCATATATTTCATTTGAAGCTGAATACATTTCTTGTATGGAAGAACTTACTTCTTCTATTGAGGCGGTTGTTTCTTGTGAATCTTTATCTAAATTTTCTATACTGTTTTTTGTTTTTTCATATTCATCGAATATGTCTTGGGATGATTGTTTTATTTTTGAAGATATGATTTCAAGTTTTTTAGATTTTTGATATATTTGATTTATTGATTGATTTAATGTTTTTGACATTTTGTTCAGTGAATTACTTATAGAATTTATTTCATAATTGCCTTTTTGTTTGAATGATTGAGTTAGATCTCCATTTGAAAATTTGTCTATGTTTTCTTTTAATTTTGTTATTGGGTCTATGTTTTTTTTGGATATTATGAATCCTGTAATAGTTATAATGATTATTATGATTATCAATATTGGTATGAATTGTTTTATAAGTTTCTGTATTTGTTGATCAAGTATTTGATAAGAAGTTTCGCCTATTATTGCCCAGTTTATTTCTTTATAATTGAATGGTTTATACGTGCTTATTACTTTTTGATTTAAATAGTTTTTTGATATCATATTTCCTTGTTGATTGTTTAAAGCATTTTTTACTTGTTCAGTTTGTATTTTTTGATTTAATGTTGTTGGTTTATTTGTATATATTGATTGATTTCTCATAAGATTGTCTTTACCAACTATATAGGTTTCTGTGTTTGATTGTTTGGAATTCATTATTTCATCTATTAATTTATTGTTTATTTGTATTATTAGATAACCCAATGAACTTGAGTATTCATCGGTTAATTTTATTCCAATGAAACTGACTATTTTATCATTGTATTCATAAAAGTCTGTTATATGGATATTATTGTTTTCATCTTCTGATATTTCTTTGATTAAATCATTTAATGGACCATTTTCATTTTTTATGGATTTTGCAAAATCAGAATCTTTTTTTGTTGTGTATATTATATCTTTATCTAAAGATATGAATTTTATATCATCATATTTTTTTTGAATTATTATTTCATACAGTATTTTTTGTATTTGTTCATGTAAAGTATCATATTCAGCTATCATTTGTATGGTTTCTATTGGAAGTATTTCATCTATATCGAATGAACTTTTCATTTTTTCTTTTTCTTTAAAAGGATTTTTTTCGATGTATATATTTTTTAAATTTTTTTGAAAATCTTCTTTATAGCGTATTTTGTTGTTTTGATAATTATAGTTCATCATGTTTAAGGTTTTATATATTTCTTGTCTTTTAGATAGTAGTATTAGATCTTGCTCAAGATTTTCAAAAAAATCCATGAAATATTCATATTTTAAATCTGTGCTATTTTTTAGTATTTGTATATTATATCTTTCTATCTCCGTTTTTAATTGGTTCTGCATGATAATAAAAAATATTATGAATCCACTTATGAATAATATCATATTTGATATTATTATTTTTTTGCCCATTTTCATATTTTTCACCTCTTGATATATGAATCATTTCTCATTTTATTTTACATTAATTTTTCTATTTTTTAAAATTTGAATTTTTTTATTTAGAGTTAATTATTATTAATTTTGTTTTTAAAACTATTTTTTATAACTTTTTTCTAATTTTTATGTTTGTAGTATTGTGAAAGAGTATTTCATATTATTGTCAAATATGATATAATATAATGAATATTTTAATACTAATTGGAGGTGGAATTGATGGCTAAAAATGCTTATTCCAAATCAGTTACCGATAAAATGGAAAAGAGTGTAAATCATTTAAGAGATGAATTAAAAAAATTGAGAACAGGAAGACCTTCTGCATCTTTATTTGCAGATATGATGGTTGATTATTATGGGGCTCCAACTCCTGTAAGTCAGACTTCAACTGTTACAGTTGGTGAAGATAGATCTGTTTCTATAACACCTTGGGATAAATCTTTACTTGAAAAGATTGAGAAAACTATAAATTCTTCTAATCTTGGTCTTCATGCTATTAATGATGGTGTTGTAGTTAGAGTTAATTTTCCTGCTCCAACTGTTGAGGATAGAAAGAAATGGGTTAAGATTGCGAAAGATATGCTTGAAGATACTAAAGTATCTTTGAGAAATATTAGAAGAGATGAACTTAAACTTGTGAAAGAAGATAAAGATAATGGAGATCTTCCTGAGGATGATGCAAAAAAGGTTGAAGATGAAATTCAAAATATTTTGAAGGATCATGAAAAGAAAGTTGATGAAATTTTTGCTAAAAAAGAAAAGGAGATCATGGAATCTTGATTATAGAAGATTTGAAAATACCAAATCATATTGGAATTATTATGGATGGTAATGGAAGATGGGCTCAAAAAAAAGGAAAGAAAAGAAATTTTGGGCATGAAGTTGGTGCTCAAGTTGCTGAAAATGTAATAGAATGGTCTGCAGATTTAGGGGTGAGGTATCTCACCCTATATTCATTTTCTACTGAGAATTGGAAGAGGCCGGAGTCTGAGGTTAATTTTTTGTTTAAGTTGTTTGTTAAATATCTTGAAACGAGAATGTTGAAAATTATATCTAAAGGCGTTAGAATGAGGTTTTCTGGTAGGATAGATAAATTGCCTTTAGAAGTTCAAAATGCTTGTTCGAGAATAGAAAATAAGAGTTTAAATAATGATAAAATAGATTTAATAATGGCTTTGAATTATGGTGGAAGACAGGAGATCGTTGATAGTGTTAATAAACTTATATCACAGGGGAAATCTTTTATTACAGAAGAGGATATATTATCTAATTTGTATTTGAATGATGTTCCAGATCCTGATTTTATAATTAGAACTTCTGGTGAAGAGCGTTTGAGTAATTTTTTATTATGGCAATCAGCATATTCTGAATTTTATTTTACTGATGTTTTATGGCCAGATTTTGATTATGAAGAGTATATTAAAGCTTTAAAAGTTTATAATAAAAGAGTTAGAAGGTTTGGCGGTATAAACAGGAGTGATGAAAATGGGTGTGAATAAAAAAGATATTTTTATCAGATCTCTATCAGGCTTTATTATAGGGCCAGTAGTGGTTTTATCTTTTTTGCTTTATCCTACTTTAATAGGGTTGGTTACTACTATAGTTATGCTGGCTTCTTTTGAGTTTATAGAGATGGCTTCTCAAGAGCTTAAAGATAAGAATGTTTTTAAGCTTTTTATGACTTTATTAGTTGGAACTGCATCTTTGATATATGGTTTTGCAATTGAAGCAGAGTATCAGGGTATATTGCCTTTTGAGGCAGAAACTATATTTTTTCTTGCATTTTTTGTTTTGAGTTTTAGTGTTTTATTGAATATAAAAGATATAAGAATGGCTAAAAAACTTATAAGTGCTGGAGCAATTAGCCTTTTATATATTTCTTTTTTTCTTTCAAATTTTTTTATGCTTCATATAAATTATGGTTCAAGTATGGCTATTTTAGCATTGACTTCTGTTTGGATGTATGATGCTGCGGCTTATTTTTTTGGCTTGAACTTTGGAAAGCATAAGATATCACCAACATTTTCACCTAAAAAAAGTTGGGAAGGTTTTATAGGTGGAATTTTTGGTACTTATGTCTATATTTTTTTGTTTGAAATGATTAGAAATTATCTTAATTTTAAGAATATAATAAATCCATTTTATATGATATTTTTTGCCATAATGGTTGGCGTTTTTGATACTGTTGGAGATTTAATTGAATCAATTTTTAAAAGGCATTATAATGTAAAAGATTCAAGCGATATTCTTCCAGGACATGGTGGATTGTTGGATAGAATAGATGGCCTTTTAATGGTTACTCCAATGTGGTATTTTTTATTGAGAATATTCTGGATTTAAATAGTTTCATAAGGGGGTTATGAAATTGTTTATGAAGGGTAGGGAAGGTTTTACTATTTTAGAAGTTTTGATAGTTCTTGGAATAATAGCAATTATAGGTTCTATTGCTGTTCCAGTTGTTGGTGGTGTTATTAAGCAAGCAAATGCTACAAAGATTTTAACGGAGATGAGGCAAGTTCAGAGTGCTACAATTCAGTATGTTTTAATCGAAGGAAAAGATAAGAGTTTAACTATAGATGATTTAAAAAATGAAGAATTGTTGAATCCAAAGATAGACTCTAATATCATATTAAAAGAATATAATAAAAGATTGTATGTCGTATATGATCTAGATGAACCAGATATAAAATATTTTAAAAAAGTAGATAAGGAGATCAATACTGAAGTCGAAGGAAGGCCTTCTATTTTTATTGATTTTTAATTGGGAGGAATTTTTATGGAATGGATGAGCTATAAGGATATAAGAGAAAAATTTTTATCTTTTTTTGAAAGTAAGAGTCATAAAAGACTTGCCAGTTCTCCATTAGTTCCTAATGATCCACAACTTATGTTTACTGTTGCTGGTATGGTACCTTTTAAACCAATTTTTTGGGGTAAGATGGAACCTACTTATACAAGGATTACAACATGTCAAAAATGTATAAGAACTAATGATATAGATAATGTTGGTAGAACAGCAAGACATCAGACTTTTTTTGAAATGCTTGGAAATTTTTCTTTTGGAGATTATTTTAAAGAAGAAGCTATTGTATGGGCATGGGAATTTTTAACGGATGTTTTGCATATGCCAGAGGATAAATTATGGCCTTCTGTTTATTTAGAAGATGATGAAGCTTTTAAAATATGGAAAGATATTGTAGGTGTTCCTGAAGATAGAATTATGAAATTTGATAAAAGTGAAAATTGGTGGGGACCTGTTGGACCTACTGGTCCATGTGGACCATCGAGTGAAATTTATTTTGATACAGGATATACAAATAATTGTCCGGATTCTTCAAATTGTTCACCAGCTTGTGAATGTGGAAGATTTGTAGAAATTTGGAATATAGTTTTCACAGAGTTCTATGCAGATGAAAATGGAACTTTTTCACCATTGCAAAGAAAAAATATAGATACTGGAGCTGGACTTGAAAGAATTACTGCAGCTATACAGAATGTTTATTCTAATTTTGATACAGATGTTTTTTCAAATATAATTAAAAAGATAGAAAAAGTTTTGAAGGTTAATTATGGTCAAGATGATAAAAAGGATGTTTCCATAAAAGTTATTGCTGATCATGCAAGAGCAGCAGCTTTTATTATTTCAGAAGGAATTTTACCTTCTAATGAAGGTAGAGGGTATGTTCTTAGAAGAATTATAAGAAGGGCTATAAGACATGGAAATTTATTGGGAATGAAGGATAAATTTTTTAATGATATAGTTGATCAGGTTATTTTGGATATGGGAAGTTTTTATCCTGAAATAAAGGATAAAAAGGATTTTATCGATAAGATAATTGATGCTGAAGAAACTAGATTTTTAGAGACCCTTGATAAGGGTATAGAAAAATTAAATAATATTATAAAAGATATAAAAACAGATATTATTTCTGGAGATATTGTTTTTGAACTTTATGATACTTATGGATTTCCTGTTGATATAACAAGAGAAATAGCAGAGGATAATTCTTTGAGTATTGATGAAGATGGATTTGATATGTTTATGAATGAACAAAAAGAAAGAGCAAGATCTGCAGCTGGATCTAAAGAATATGATTCTAAGAATGAAGCTTATAAGATAGTTGGTGAAGAATTATTAAGAACAAATTTTGAAGGTTATGATAAATTAAGTTCTTCTTCAAAAGTATTGTATTTGATAGATGGCAACAGTTTTATAGATTCTGCTTTTGAAGGTAATGAGGTTGATTTGATTTGTTCAAATACACCTTTCTATGCTGAAAAAGGTGGTCAGATTTCTGATAGAGGTATTATTAGAAATGATTCTTTTGAAGCCGAAGTTTTATCTGTTAAGGTTGTTTATAATGAAGTAATTGCACATAGAATTAGAGTTGTTAAAGGAAATGTTGATAAGAATGATGATGTGGAACTTTTAGTTGATGAAAATTTTAGAAATGATGTTAAGAGAAATCATTCTGCAACTCATCTTTTGCATTCGGCATTGAGACAGGTAATTGGAGATCATATTAAACAAGCTGGTTCTTATGTCGGACCTGATAGACTTAGATTTGATTTTACTCATTATGAAGGATTAACAGATGTTCAAATTTCTGAAATAGAAAGAATAGTGAATGATCAAATTCTAAAAGCTATGCCTGTTATAACAGATGTTAAAAGCCTTGAAGAGGCAAAAAATATGAATGTTATAGCTTTATTTGAAGAAAAATATGGTGATGAGGTAAGAATAGTTAAAATGGGAGATTTTTCTTCAGAACTTTGTGGAGGTACTCATGTTTCAAATACTGGTGAAATAGGACTTTTTAAGATTGTTTCTGAATCTTCTGTTTCAGCAGGTATTAGGAGAATTGAGGCTATTACAGGTATTAAAACTCTTGAAGCTTTTAATAATTATGAAACTATTTTGAAGAGTATAAATAATATTGTAGATGGAACAGTTGATAGTGTTTATGATAAGATTGTTTCTATTTTAGAAGATTCTAAAAATAAGGATAAAATTATAAAGAAACTTGAATCAAAACTTGCAACATCTAATCTCGATTCTTTTATGAATTCAGCGGTTGATATAGATGGTAAGCCATTGATAATAGGAGTTTTAGAGGATGTTGATTCGGATGTTTTAAGAAATACAAGTGATACTTTGCTTTCTAAAGTAAAAAGTGGTGCTGTTATACTTTTTAATAAGTCAGATAAAGTTAATTTTGTTGTGAAGGTTTCTAAGGATGCCATTGATGTTTTTCATGCTGGAAATATGGCAAGGAATATTGCTAAGTTTTTAGGTGGCGGTGGCGGTGGAAGACCTGATTTCGCTCAAGCTGGTGGGAAAGATCCATCTAAAGTCAATGAAGTTGTTTCTAATATTAAAAAGTTTATATAATTTTTAAAAATAAAGATACCTCCAATTTTTTTGGAGGTATCTTTTTGTTTTTTTGTAAAGGTTTGAAAATTTTATTATTTTAATTTATTTATCAATTCTCTTTCTACAAAGTCAAAACCTTTTTCCCAGAAAGATCTTTCTTTTAAGTTTATTCCGAGTTTTTCGAGTAATTTTTCTGGAGAGTCTTTTCCTCCGCTTCTCAATAATTCTTTGTATTTTGGAACGAATGATTTTCCTTCTTGTTTGTATTTTTCATATAAGGCTATTACCATTAAATTTGCAAAGTTGTATGCATAAACATAGAATGGAACATTGAATATATGAGGTATGCTTGCCCATTCATATTTATATTCTTCTGTCATTTTAACTGAGTCTCCAAACATTATTTCTAATTCATTTTTATATAGTTCTGAAAGTTCTTCCCAGTTTGCTCCACCGTTTTCTTGGATCATTTTATGGGATTGAATTTCGAATCTTGCAAACATATTTTGTCTAAACATAGTTGCAAACATATCTTCTATTTTTGAGGCTATAAAGGCTTGTTTATCATCTTCGGATAAATTTGGTAATACTTTGTCCATGACGAGCATTTCTCCAAATACAGAAGCTACTTCAGCCATAGTTAATGGTGTATGATAGTTCCACATGTTTTGATCTGAAGATAATGTTCCATGTACTCCATGTCCAAGTTCATGTGCAAGTGTCATAACATCTCTCATATTCCCAGTAAAGTTCATCAGTACAAAAGGTTTGTAATTAGGAATGATATATGAACAGAAAGCACCACCTCTTTTACCTTTTTTTATTTCTGAGTCTATTCTGCCATCATCAAAGAATGATTCTACTATTTTTCCAACTTCTTCATCAAATTCATAATAGGATTCGAGAACTATTTTTTTTGATTCTTCAAAGGTATATTCTTTGTTTACTTTTGACATAGGAGCATATATATCAGCTAAAGTCATATCTATTCCAAGTTTTTCGCCTTTCCATTTATAATATTTGTGTACCATAGGTGTTCTTTTGGTTGTTACATCTATTACTGTTTTTATTATTTCATCATCTACTTCATTTGCAAGATTTCTCATCGATATAGGTTCTTTAAAGTTTCTTAATTTGGATTCTGTGTCATAATGTTTTGCAATAGATGAATAAATATTTTCTATTATTATTTTGTCTTTTTCATATCTGTTAAAGAATTCATTCATAGCATTTTTTCTTATTTCTTTATCTGGGTTCATTCTTAAAGATCTAACTTGTGGGCCTGTCATTTCTTTTATTTGACCATCTATCGTTACTTGAAATTCATATGAGTTTGTTAGTCTTCCATATAATTCTCCAAAAGCACTTCTTGATGAATTATCGAGTGCAGATATAACTCTTTCAGCTTCTTCGCTTAGTATATGTTCTTTTGATTGTATTAGTTTTACTATTACATGTTTATAGTCTTTTAATTCTTCTGAATTCATGAGTTCTTTTAGTTTTTCTTCCGATTGTTTTAATAAAACAGGTTTCCAAAAAGATAATTCCATATCAATTTTTGTTTCATAATCCATAGCCAATGAAAATAATTTTTGTGCGTCTTCATTTATTGTAGATCTTGAGTAGTTTAAGTGAGCAAATTGTATTGCGAGTAACCCTTTTTCTAAGGCTTTATCATGTTCTTCAAAGAATTTTTTGAGTTCTTCAGGTGTTAATTCTGGATTTGATAGTTTTTGATAGTATTCATTTTTTACTTTTATAACGTTTTTTACCGTTTGATCGAGATCTTTTTTTATGTTTTCATCCTTCGCAGATTCATAAAAAAAATCTAATTTCCAATTAGACATTAAAATATCCCCCTTTATAGTTAGTCATACTAATTAATTATAGAATATTTTTTATGATTTAGTCAATATTAATCATCATCATCTGTATGAATTATCACGTTTTCAATGCCTTCAAGTAGTATTAAGTCTTTTTTTACATAAGGAATTTTGTCTTCTATTACATTTGTTAAGGTTAAATAAAATACTTTATCATTACTTTCTTCATAATCGAGTTCTTTTAACTTAACATGATATTTTAACAGAACTTCTACAACACTGTTTATATATTTTTTGCTTTTTAAATCTACTTGAATAGTTAAAGTGTCCCTTTTTCTCTTTTTTATAACTGAGTTGGATATGGCAACTATAAAAGTTAATCCAGTTGAAAACCATCCTATGAAATATTCTTCTGCTCCAAAGGATATTCCAATTGCTGCAGATATCCAAAGTGTAGCTGCGGTTGTCAATCCTTTTACTTTGTTTTGATATTTTAATATTGTTCCTGCACCAAGAAAACCTATTCCAGATACTATTTGTGCCGTAACACGTCCTGGATCGCCTGTACCTTCTATATAGAAAGTATTCATTGACATATAGGTTAGTATAGATGCTCCCAGTGATAATATTGCATGAGTTCTTATTCCTGCTGGTCTGTTCATCTTTTCTCTTGTGTATCCTATTAGAGCACCTGATATAGTGGCAAATATCATGGATACAATTATATGTGAATTTGTTGAAAAGATTGTCAAAAAGTCCATAAAAGTTCCCCCTTTTACTTTATATTTCTAATTATACCTTAAGTTTTTTTTATTTCAAATCTTTTTGTTTTAAGGTAAACAAATAAAATGTTTTATTTTATTATTTGACTTTTATGTTAATATAGTGTATAATTTTTTTGGGGCCAGGTGCATTTGATATGTACCCTGGCTTTTTGTTATTCTTTTTAACTTTTTATGAGGAGGAATTAAAATGAAGCTTGAAATTATAGATGGTGAAAAAATATATTATGCATTTTTTTCTGGTGGTAAAGAAGTTATTAAGAGTCAACAAAATTTGAATGATATAAATGTTTTTCCAGTTGCTGACGGAGATACTGGTACTAATCTTGCCTCTACTATGCATTCAATAATAGAGAAAAGTATTAAATCTGTATCTGTTTCTGAAACTTTGAGATCTATAGCTGATTCAGCTCTTTTAGGTGCAAGAGGAAATTCAGGTGCAATTTTTGCTCAGTTTATAAATGGTTTGAGTATAGGTATAGGTGATAAAGAAAAACTCAATATAGATGATTTTATAATGAGTTTAAATCATGCTGTTGAGTATTCATATTCGGCTGTTAATGAACCTGTGGAAGGGACTATGCTCACAGTAATAAGTGATTGGGTTCATTCAATGCATAGTTTGAGGAATAATATTTTGAATTTTACGGATTTATTTATTTATTCTCTTGATGAAGCTAAGAAATCTCTTGAAAAAACTCCAGAAAAACTTCAAATTTTAAAAGATTCAGGAGTAGTTGATGCTGGAGCAAAAGGTTTTGTTACTTTTGTTGAAGGAATTACAAAAGCTTTTAAAGAAAATCTTTTTAATAGTGAATATTATTCTGATAATTCAGATTCTTCTGTTTTTTATAATAGTATAGAAGAAAATCATTTTGTTGGAAATATAGATGATATAAAATTTAGATATTGTACGGAAGCACTTTTGCAGAATGATGAGAGGATAGATGCTGTAGCTATTAAAGAATCTATTAAGAGTTACGGTGATTCTTTAGTAGTTGTTTCTGGAAATGATAAATGTAGAATTCATATTCATACGAATGACCCTTCTAAACTTTTTTATACTTTAAAGAAATATGGAGACATAATCGAGGAAAAAGTTGATGATATGAAACTTCAATATAAAATAAATAATCTTGATAAAAAAAAGAGACGTATAGCTGTAGTTACAGATTCTACATGCGATCTTCCTCAAGATATTATTGATAAATATAATATACATATTTTGCCACTGTCTTTGTATTTTGGTAAGTCACATTTCTTGGATAAGGTTACTATTAAACCGGATCAGTTTTATGATTTGGTTGATAGTGAAGAAACCTTTCCTAAATCTTCACAACCAACTGTTAAATCTTTTCAAAATCTTTATTCTTTTTTGTCAAGTCATTATGATTCTATTATTGCAATTCATTTGACTAAAGAATTTAGTGGTACATGGTATAACAGTTTTAAAGCTTCAGAAAAGATAAAAAATAAAAAAATCACTGTTATAAATTCAAAACATTTATCTGCGAGTTTAGGAATGCTTGTTTTAAGAGCTGTGAGAGCTATTGAAAAAGGTATGGAGCATGATGAAGTTGTAAATCTTATAGAAAGTTTGAGAAATAAAACTATTAATCTTGTTTCGGTTAAAACTTTAAAGTATATGGTAAAAGGAGGACGTGTTTCTCCTTTGAAAGGTTTTATGGCTAAATTATTGAATTTAAAGCCTATAGTTTCTGTTGATAAGGAAGGAAACTCAAAGCTTTATGGGAAAGCGTTTAGTGAAAGAGCAAATTTTAAGAAGATCGTTGATATGTTGGATAATTTTAGTAATAGCGGGACTGATTTGAATTCTTATTGTGTAGTTCATGCTCATAATATGAAAGGTGCTTTGAAGATGGCAGATCTTGTTGAAAAAAGAATTGGTATTAAACCAGAATATATTATGGATATTTCTGCCATTGTTGGAATGAATTCTGGAAGAGGTGCTGTTAGTATAGGAGCTGTTTTAAATTAGAGGAGGAGATTTTATGAGTTTTTTGAATTATTATCTTACAGCGATTTTGGGAGTTTTTTTATATATGGTTATTATATTTTTTATAGCTAAATCTAAAGATAAGTATTCTATAGTTGATATAGGTTGGGGACCAGGTTTTGTTTTGATAGCATGGATTACTTTTTTATTGGAGAGTAATTTTGGTATTCATTCATTACTTACAACTATATTGATAACTATATGGGGTATGAGACTTGGTGTTTATTTATATGTTAGAAATGCTGGTAAACCTGAAGATTATAGGTATGTAAATATGAAGAAGGGCTGGAAAACGAATATTCCAACCAAAGCATTTTTTCAAGTTTTTATGCTTCAAGGTTTTTTGATGCTTTTAATATCTTATGCGATAATATCGGTAAATTATTCTTCTGCATCTGATTTTGGTGTTTTAGCTTTTATTGGATTGATTTTATGGATTTTTGGTTTTTTATTTGAAAGTATTGGTGATATGCAATTAAAGAAATTTGTTAGAAATAAAAAACCAGGTGAAGTTATGAAAACAGGTTTATGGAAGTATACGAGACATCCAAATTATTTTGGGGAATCTGTACAATGGTGGGGAATTTTTTTGATTTCTATAGAATCATCTAAAGATTTTTTTACTTTGATTACTCCCGTTGTTATAACTTATCTTCTTTTATTTGTTTCTGGTGTTCCTTTGCTTGAGAAGAAGTATAAGGATAATCCAGATTTTCAAGAATATGCAAGTAAAACATCAATTTTTTTTCCTTGGTTTCCAAAAAGGTAGAATAGTATAGTTTTTAGGAGGTTTGTTTATGAATTTTGTTAAACCAAAGGTAGTTTTATCTAAGTGTATAGAGTTTGCGGAGTGTAGATATAATGGACAATCTATATCAAGTGAAGTTGTTAAGATGCTTAAAGATTATGTAGAATTTATACCTGTATGTCCAGAAGTAGAAATAGGTTTGAGTATTCCAAGAGATGCCGTTAGAGTTGTTAGTGATGATGGATTATCCACTTTTAAGTTGAAACAAATAAAAACAGATAAAGATTTTACTTTTGAAATGAATGAATTTTCTGAAGATTTTATAAATAATCTTGAAGAGGTAGATGGATTTATTTTAAAGAGTAGATCGCCTTCTTGTGGATTAAATCAGGTTAAAGTGTATAGAAATACCGAAAAAGGAGCACCAATTTCCAGTAAAGGAAAAGGATTTTTTGGTAAAAAAATTTATGATTTTTTTTGTCCCAAACCCATTGAAGATGAAGGAAGACTTAATAATTTTAGAATTAGGAATCATTTTTTTACTGCGATTTTTTCTATAGCTTCTTTTAGAGAAGTTAAGAAAAATATGAATATGAAAAATCTTGTGGAATTTCATTCAAAGAATAAATTTTTGATTCTTTCTTATAATGAAAAAGAATTGAGAATTTTGGGTAAAATAGTTGCCAATAAAGATAAAAAAAGTATTGAAGATGTTTTTTTTGATTATGAAAAACATTTTCTGAATGTTTTTGAAAATATACCAAATCCAAATACGGCTTTAAATGTTTTGATGCATGTGATGGGATATTTTAAAGATAAAATATCTTCAGATGAAAAACAATTTTTTTTAGATACATTGAAATCATATAAGGATAAAAGAGTACCTTTGTCAGTTCCAAATCATATTTTGAAATCATGGATTATTAAATATAATGAAGAGTATCTTTCGAATCAAACTTTTTTTGAACCTTATCCAAAAGAACTTTATATCATAAGTGATTCTGGAAAGGGTAGAAATTTATGATTGAAAAAGATAGATTAAAAAATTTGAATAATTTAAAAAATTTATCTGGAGAATATTTGATTTACTGGATGCAAGCATCTGTTAGGGTTGAATATAATCTTGCACTCAATTATTCTATAGATTTATCAAATCAAAAGAATGTTCCTTTGATAGTTGTTTTTATTTTGGATGAGAAATATCCAAAAGCAAATTTTAGACATTTTAAGTTTTTGATTGAAGGACTTTTAGAGGTTGAAAAAAAATTGAAAGATATGAATATAAGTTTTTATATTTTGAATGGTTTTGATGATTTTATTGCCATTTCTAATAGAGCTTTAGGTGTAATTACTGATAGAGGCTATTTGAAAATTCAAAGAGAATGGAGATCTTTTTTATCTGAAAGAATTAATATTCCTTTGGTACAAGTTGAGGATAATGTTTTGATTCCAATTGAAACTGTTTCTAATAAAGAGGAGTATTCTGCCGCAACATTGAGAAGAAAATATTTAAAACTAAGAAATGATTATATAAGAGATCATAAAATATCTATTTATAGGGGAAGTAGTTTTGATATCGATGTTAAAAAAAAGCATTTTGATGATTTTAATAGTATTGAAGATATTTTGAATTCATTGAGTTTGGATCTATCTGTTAAAGGTAGTTTTTTTGAAGGTGGTTATGAAAAAGCCAAAGTGTATTTGATAGAATTTTTGAATAATAAGATTTTAAAATATGATGAAAAAAGGAATGATCCTGTTTTTGATTATCAATCAAATTTGAGTCCATATCTTCATTTTGGAAATATTTCTCCAATAGAAATAGCTTTTGAAGCTTTTAAGTTGGGAGATATTTGCGAGCCATTTTTAGAAGAACTTTTAGTAAGACGTGAACTTGCGATAAATTATATTTTTTATAATCCTTTTTATGATAGTGTAAAAGGTATTAATGATTGGGCTATTAAAACTTTGAGAGAACATGAATCAGATATCAGAGAATATGTTTATTCTCTGGAAGAGTTTGAAAAAGCTGAAACTCATGATGTATATTGGAATTCAGCTCAAAATGAAATGAAAATAACTGGAAAAATGCATGGATATATGAGAATGTATTGGGGAAAAAAGATTTTAGAATGGACTTCTAATGTTGAAGATGCTTTTAATATAGCTATTTATTTGAATGATAAATATCAAATAGATGGTAGAGATCCAAATAGTTATACTGGAATAGCTTGGTGTTTTGGTAAACATGATAGAGCTTGGAAAGAAAGAAATGTTTTTGGAAAGATAAGATATATGAATGATAATGGTCTTAAAAGAAAATTTGATATAGATTCATATGTTGAAAAGATTGATGATTTAAAAAATAAACTCTGATTTCCATTTTGGAAATCAGAGTGTTGGAATTTAAATTATTCAAGTATTAAATATGGAACAAACATATTTTCATATCTCATCTGCCCAAATTTAGGACCATTTTCACCATTATAAATACCATAATCTGAAGTTATTATTATTTTACCATCGAACTGTTCATATATTTGTTTTATGTAATCATCTATTATTTTCATTTGATTCATTATACTTTCATAAGATGTATCCGATTTTTTTGATTCTTCTTCTATGGAATGAAAATGACTTATTATAAAGTTTTTATCCAGATTTTCTATAGTTTTTTGAAATGTTTCATCATCGTATTGAAGGTTTTGGTTTAAATCTTTTGTTATTATTGGTTCTATACTTGTATCTAAAATTTTATTATTGCCTTCTATATAAGCAGATGTCATACCAAATTTTGATAAGTATTCAAATATATCTGGAGTATAGATTTTTTTGTATGAATTATCATATATTTTGTTTTCATTGGGTGATTTTCCCGTTATTATTGCAGCCATTCCTGTATTTTCTTCGGGTTTAAAAACAGTTAGGGCTCTACTGGCAACATTTTTTTCAGCGAGAAACGGTGCATATCCATCATTTATTGCTTTTAAATAATCATGGTATCCAAGCCCGCTTATAATTATTATTAGAACATTTTTATCTTGTTTGATATAATGCACGCTATCCGTATAAGCATCTTTTACTGAGTATACTGGAGAATTTAATATTATTCCTTTTATATTTTTTAGTATTAATTGACCATTGTTTGATATATAATCAAATGAATTTTGATTTATTTCGATGAATCCATCTTTATAATATACAGATTCACCATCTGATGATATTATTAAGGTTCTATTTCCTTTTATATTTGGAATTTTTTCAGTATTTAAGATATCTTTTTTTTCATATATTGTACTCTTATAAGAACTGTTATTTTCTATGTTTTCAATATTTTCAATTTCAAATTTTTGATCATAGGAATAATCTAATAGAGCATTTGCCGGAGTTAATTTTAATATATTATTTTCGGGTTCTATTATATTTAAACCTATTTCATTGAATTCATTTTTTGCAGATTTTATTATTATTTTATTTAAGTTGTTTATATTTGTTTTTTGAGAATGATTTACATTTATCAATGTTAGTCCATTGTCTTTATCGAATACGATTAAAGATTCTTTTAAGTATTTATCAGATATTTTTATCACTTTATCAGATGAAGCAGAGTAAAAATATACATCATATTCATTTTCGAGTGGTTTGGCAATTTCTATCAATTCATTTAAAAGTATTGATTTATAATCTTTTTTATCTATTTCGATGTTTTGTATATTTAAACTTTTTAAGATATTTTGATCTACAGGATTTTGAACATCTCCAGATATTTGAATATTTGGAATGAATTCAAAGTTATTCTTTTTTAGCATTAATCCACCAATAAAGCTTAAGATCATAAGAATTATTAATATAATGATAATAATTATGGTTTTTCCCCTCATTTAAATCACCTTTCTATTTAGTTTATATATACTTTATTATAACATTAAATTCTATAAAAATGTTCTTTTTTTGTTGAACAAGTGATTTTTTAAAAAAATGATAAAAAAAGGTGGAAGATATTATCTTCCACATAACATAAATATTTGAGGGGCTTACTATTGTTACTTGCTACTCGTTTCTATTATTGTTGCACTCTAATATACCATTAATCACGTTACCAAATTGTTAAACAAGTAACATGATTAATAAATTAGTGTAAATATACATAATGTTTGTTTTGTTAATCTTTAGATTACAAAATTCCACTTAAAGTATAGCAAATTTATTTATATTATTCAAGTTATTTTATGTTTCATTTTTGGTTAAGATTTAATTTTTTGTTAATATGTTTTAAATATTTGAAACTTGTGATTTGTATTTGGAGGTGTTTCATGAAAGATTATTTTAAAGCTTTTAAAAATATAAATAAGAATATGAAATTACTTTTGATGATAGAATTTTTAGTTGGGTTTTCATTGATAGGTGGTATTACAAATGTACTTCAAAATATTTATATCATTAGAATGGGTTTTGATGAAGCTTTTATAGGTGTTTTTAGTGGTGTTGGACTTATTATAATTTTGATGTTTACACCTATTTCAGCTATTTTAGGCAATAAGCTTGGTATAAAGCGTAGCATGATTTTAGGTATTCTTTTTTCTTTGATAGGTATAGGTCTCATTCCATCGGTTATGTTTTTTCCTGATAAGATTAGATCATTTTTATTGTTTTTTTATAATTTTATTGGAGGTATGGGAATAGCTTTTTATATTGTTAATGTTAATCCATTCATTATGAAAAATACTAATGAGTTTGAACGTACACATGTATATTCTGCAAAATCTGCAATAACACCTATTGGAGGATTTATTGGAAGTGTTTTTTCTGGATATATTACAAAGTTTTTTTCTGATTTTTTTGATGTAAATATTAAAGAGAGTCCATTGCCTTATAGTTTTACTTTGTTTATTACACCTTTGATATTATTATTTGTTTTATTTTTATTTTATAAAATGGATGATTCTATTAATCTTTATATTGATGAAGATAATGATGAAAATACTTCTAATATACCTTTTAATATAATGATAATAAGTTCATTAGTTTTATTTTTTATGATTGCATCCGAAATTTCTATGCGAAATTATATTAATGTATATTTGGATAAGATTTTGTTTATAGATACTTCAAGCATAGGATGGATTTTGGGATTTGGACAATTGATTATTATTCCAGCGGCATTGAGTACACCTATTTTAAAAAAGTATTTTGGACTTGCGAATACTTTTGTTTTATCTACTATTCTTTTAATATTTTCTATGATTCCAATAATTATTTATGATAATGTTTATGCAGCATCTTTGAGTTTTATTTTAATAGTTTCTTTTACTAATATAAGCAGAACATCTATTACTATATTTTCTCTTGAGAGTGTTAAACAAAAGTATCATACTTTTTTGTCAGCAGTTCAAACTATTTCTTCTACACTTGGTTCAGCTTTGATAATTTTTAGTGGTGGTTTTTTGATAAAAGATTATGGTTATAATATGCTTTTTTTATTTGCTACTTTTTTAACTATTTTTTCTGTTATTTTATTTTATTTATATTTTTATGTTATTAATAAATCTTTTATTAATGGGAAGTGATTGAATTGAAAAAAATTTTAATAGTATTTAATTTTTTATTTTTTTCCATTATATTTTCTTATGTTTTGGAGTACGATGTTTTTACCGATGGTGCAACATCTACTATGATTTGGAATATCGAAAAGTTGAATGAGAGAGTTGCATATGAATCAAAACTTGATGAAATTTCTCAAGAATATATTTATTTTGATGATATTTTGCAGGAATGGATATATGAAGATTCTTTAAAATCAAAAAAATTGTAGCTGTTAGAAAAGGTGATTATGTAGATTTGAAAATCTTTGAAAAAGATGTTTTGATAAAAACAGAATCTTTAAATTTGCCTAAAAATGCTATGTGGTTTCAAAATCCAGACTTTTTTTTGATAAAATATTTTAAAGAATATGATGATAATTTTAAATTTTTTTTGATAAATCCAGATGATTTAAAGATTAATATTTTTAATGTTGAATATTTGGGTGAAGAAGAATTAGATATTCATGGTAAAAGTTTTTTAACTGACAAGTTTAAGGCCAGTGTAAATATCTTTTTAGGTATTTCATTTAATACTTATTATTGGTATAGGTCTTCTGATAGTAGGTTTTTAAAGTTTAAAACGGAGGCTTTTTTACTTTTTTCAGAGAGTTTGACGACAGTATCCAAAGAGTATATTTATTAAATTAGGAGGGATTTTATGAAAAAAATTTTTATTTTGAGTTTTATTTTTGTGTTCAGTCTCATTTCTTTTTCTTCATTTTTAAATTCTGAGAATAATCCTTTTGAAATCAAATTAGATTATAATAATGGATTTACAAGTGTTTTATATCATACTATAAGATCTGGTAAAAATTCTGGTGTTTTAGGAGATTCTATAGATTTAGTTAAAACTGGTGGACAAGATATTTTATTTCCTTATAGTAGGTATAATGTATCTGCTAATTTTTTTAATAATCATAATATTATATTTTTGTATCAACCTTTAACAGTTAATACTCAGACTTTTTTTAAAGATCCTGTAGTTTATGATAATGTTACTTTTAGTGGCCCTACTAAGATTAAATATGGATTTGATTTTTGGAGAGTAAGTTATCTATATGACTTTATAAATAATGATGAATGGCTTTTGAGTGCGGGACTTTCTTTGCAGGTTAGAAATGCTTCTATTGTTTTTGAGAGTAATGAGGGAAATAAACTTGCAATTACCCAAAATGTTGGTCCTGTACCGATAATAAAAGCAAGAGTTAAGAAGAATTTTGATAATTGGTATATTGAAATGGATGGAGATGGTTTTTATGCTTCTTCAGCATTCCTAAACGGTTCTAATTTTGCATTTGAAGGTTCTATTTATGATGTTGTATTAAAAAGTGGTTTGTATTTAAATGATTATTTAGAAACTTATTTAGGGTTTAGAGTTATAGGAGGATCTGCAAAGGGAACTTCTCAATATAAAGATAGTTATAATCAATCTGAAGAGAATTATTCAGAAAATTATTTGACTACATTTAATGTTATGATTGGATTTGTCTTAAAATGAAAAAAACTATTTTAATTTGGTCTATAACTCTATTTTTGATAATGGTTTTAACTTTAATTTATGGTTTTTGGTTTGGAGATTTTTTTCAAGAAGGCAATATTTTACTTGGTATAGCTTGGGGTATAGTGAGTTTAATAGATGTTTATGTGGGTTTTTTGATCATGGTTTTTTGGGTTATCTATAGAGAGAATACTTTGATGGCAAAGATTTTATGGAGTATTGGTTTTTTGATATTGGGTAATGTTTTGGTTTTACTTTATATAATTAAGAATGTTTTTGAATCTAATGGAGATATGAAAATATTTTTTGGTGGAAATAAACTTAAATGAAAGAATTAAATCCAAGAGAAATTTCTCTTGGATTTAATTTATTTTTTGTATATTTAATATTGTGGGATTTTTTTCTTGATCATAATTTAATTCTATGAAATATTTATTTTTATCCATTATGTAAGGAAGAGTTAGTTTATCTATAGAAGATAATTTTAAATTTTTTAGTTGAGATTTTTTATACCAACCAAGAATTCCTTCATTACATGTTTTAAGAGATTGTTTTTTTATTTTAGCAGTAAAAATAAAAAGAATCCAATTGTAATTTTCAGGACCTGTTTCAGATGTTAATACTTGAAATTCTATATTTTCTAATTCGAATGTAGTTTCTTCTAAGAACTCTCTTTTTACAGCTTGTTCAATGGTTTCATTTTTTTCAACTTTTCCACCAGGTGGTACTAAGAATCCTTTGAATGGCTCTTTATATCTGTTCAATAAAAGATATTCATTTTCTTCATTTTCTGCAAAACATACTACAGCAAGTCTTTGTTTTTCATTTTTTTTAATTTTTTTATAAGGTATATTTATCTTATTTTCATTCAAAAATTTATCCAATTTTTTCACCCCTTTTTATTATAACATTCTATTTAATGTAAAATGATTTTTATGTTTAAGTTTTTATTGTATAATTCGTTTGGGAGGTGATTATTTATGAGTAATGAAGATTCTGTTCCGGATAGTAGTTGTATTTATAAAGGGGTATTAATCATCTCCTTTAAAGGTTTTGATTTTTATCTCTGAACTTAGGAGGTAAAATTATGTTTAAAACAGATGATATTGTGAAGATTATGAATTTCATATCAGAAAAAAATTTTTCTGATTTAAAAGCTATTTTGAAGGATATGAATATAGTTCATATCAGTGATTTAATAGAAGAGCTTCCAACAGTTGAAGCTTTGATAGTTTTCAGACTTTTATCTAAAGATATTGCAGTTGATGTTTTTTATTATCTTGATAAAGATTATCAACAAAAAATTATTGAAAAGATAACCGATGAGGAAACACAATATTTATTGAAAGAATCGCATTTTGATGATATGGTTGATTTGATAGAAGAAATGCCAGCAGCAGTTGTTAAAAAAGTTATTAAGAATACAGATGAAAATAGAAGAAATATGATAAATAAATTTTTAAATTATCCTGATTTTTCAGCCGGTAGTATAATGACTTTAGAATATGTATCTTTAAAAGAAGGTATGACAGTAGAACATAGTATTGAACATATAAAAAAAGTTGCTAAAGATGTTGAAACTATTTATACTGCATATGTTTTAAATTCTTATAGAAAACTTGTTGGAATAATTTCTCTTAGAAATCTTTTGATTGCAGATGAGAAAGAGTTTGTAAAAAATATAATGACGGAAACTGATATCATAAGTTGTAAAACACTTGATGATCAGGAGGATATTGCAAGAAAGTTTAGAAAGTATGATTTGAATACTATTCCAGTGGTTGATAATGAGGGTTTGATGACTGGAGTTATCACTGTTGATGATATAATAGATGTAATAGAAGAGGAAAATACAGAAGATTTTGAAAAGATGGCAGCTATTGAGCCCTTGAATGATGATTATTTGAATACTAAAACTTTTACACTCGCGAGAAAAAGAATAACATGGTTGATAATTCTTATGGTTTCAGCATCTCTTACAGAACTTGTGATAGGAAGATCTAAGGAAGTTTTAGAATCAGTTGCAATTTTAGCTTCATTTATACCAATGTTAATGGATACTGGAGGAAACTCTGGATCTCAGGCATCAACTTTAATCATAAGAGGATTGGCTCTTGATGAAATAAAATTTCAAGATATATTTAAAGTTATTTTTAAAGAGTTTAAAGTGAGCCTCATAGTGGCATCTGCTTTATCTTTTTTGAATTTTTTAAGAATTTATTTTATTTCAGGTGTAGATATAAGGATTGCTTTTTTAGTTGGTATTACTTTGTTTTTGACTGTTGTAATTTCTAAGATAATTGGAGCTATTTTACCTATGTTTGCTCAAAAACTTAAACTCGATCCAGCTATAATGGCTGCTCCACTCATAACAACTATTGTTGATACTACTGCTTTGCTCGTTTATTTTGGTTTTGCAAAGTTGATTTTGAATATATAATATAAAAGCTATCTTTAAAGATAGCTTTTATTTATTGTAAAATATGAATGGAATTTCCATTTCTTCACTGAATAAACCACCATGCATACCTTTTAAAAATACTTCAAATGTACCTTTTTCATACCACCAAACTGAATTATCTTCATAAGCCAATATTACCAAATTTCCAACTTTTTTTTCAAATTTTTCAGATATATTATATCCAAAATATCCTTCATTCATCATATCTTTTGTTTTTCTTACATCGGCAATATTTTTTAACTTTTCTTTTAAGAGATTTAATACAAAATCTTCATATTCAGGTTTTATATGTAAAAAGAAGTCTCTGCAAGATCCAGAGGGGACTATTAGATTTCCTTTTTTATTTTTTTGTATATAATTTTCTATTTCAGGTATTTCTATATTTATGTAATAAGGTTTTTGAATATCAACATAAGCTTGCCCATGATCAGCACTTATTAATATTGCCGTATCTTCAGAATTTAATTTTTCTATGAAGATATCATTTAATAGAGTTAAGAAATTATGAACTTCACCATCGAATTCTTCTGAATTAGGACCATATGAGTGACATATTGAATCTATTTCAGGATAATAATAAAAGAATAGACCGTCTTTTGTTTTTATATCATTTTTTAATTTTATTAATCCTTCTGATAAAGTTTTAAATCCAATTTTTTCTGCATCTTTTAATATATAGTCATTATAAGTTGAACCAATTATTCTCGATGGTTGATAAGTGTATACATTTTTTCCATTTTCTTTTAATTTTTTATAAAAGTTATTTTCTGGGTATAGTTTATTGTTCTCATATCCATCGTTTAATAAGCTCTTTGTGTTTCTTGCATATGAGTTTAAGAGCGGCATTATTATATCATCTACCTCTGGTTCATAATAAAACCATTCATATACGCCAGATTCAGCAACACTTTTTCCAGTATGAATAGTTGTGACATGGGCAGATGTTGTTGATGGAAATTGGGAAGTTATTTTTGAGACTATTCCATTGTTAATCAATTTTTTTAGAGCTGGATATTGATCTTTGTATCTTTCAAAAAAAGACCATCCAAATGCATCTATAAACATGAATACTACTTTTTTATAGGTTTTATATTCTCCAACTGTATCTTCAGGAAGATGAGAATAATTTAAATTTAATCCAAGAAGTTTTGATATAGTTCCAGGAATATTAGCAAAACAGTATTTTTTAAAATCAGGTTTTGTAAACTTCTTAATGGAATCTCTATTTTTTTCTATTGCATCTATGCTTTTTTTATTAATCATATTTTTCCTCCTTTTTATTAAGTTATATATTATAACACTTTTTTTGTTAATTGATTTATTTTAATTAAAATATAATGTTATGGTATAATTTTATTAACAATATTTACTTTTTGTAAATGTGGAGGGATGTAAAATGAAAAAAATAAGGTTAAAGATAAGTTTGGGGAATATTTTGATTACTTTTGTTTCTTTGATCACGGTAGTTTTAATTTCTTCGTATTTTGTAAGTAATATGCTTGTAAATACTCAAAAAGAAAAGTCTTTATATGAAATAGAAAGAGTTAAGAGTTCTCTTGAACTTTTTATTCAAACAAAAGAGATAATGAATAGTAATTTTACCAATTCTTTTATGGGAGGGATAGATTTAGAGCTTGCTAAGTTTTCTAATATAATAGTTGCAAAACATATTGAAAATAATTTTGAACTTTATAAGTCTTTTATAGAAAAAGTTGAAGGAATTAATGAGAGTTTTATAATTATTAATCCTGATTTTTTAAGGGATAAAAAACTTTATTCTATTTATTATAAGGATGAAAAATTTTCAAAGAACAGTATCGAATTAAATGATTTAAATGATATAAATTATTCATGGTTTTATAATTTAAAACCTGAAAATGATGAAGTCTGGTTGTTTAGAGAGCTGGATAAATCTGTTGATTTTATTAAAGGATTTTTTTCTGAAGATGGAACTTTTGTTGGAATAAGTCTTTTGAATTTTAAAATTGATTATTTAATTAATATAATAGAAAAAGATATAAATGAAGGAACAAAATTTTTATTGGGAAATTCTACAGTTAATTTTATAGATAATAATATTAATTTGCATTATAATAAAGAGGTAAATTTTGTCATTGAAAATATATCTGGAAAAGATTATTTTCTAAATTCTAAAATATTGAATAATGGTTGGTTTTTGTCTTTATATTTTCCAAAGGAATTAATTTTTAGTCTCAGAGATAGGTATATATATATAATGTCTATGATAACTTTAATAACTGTAATTTTTTCTTTTATAATATCTTTTTTTGTTTCTTCAAAAGTTTCTAAACCAATAATATCTATATCAAAGAGTATGGAGGAATTTTCAAAGGGAAATCTTAATGTTAAAACAGATATTAAGGGAAATGATGAAATTTCGATTATGGGAAAGAATTTTAATATTATGGCAAATAATTTTAGAAGTACAGTTATTTCTCTTAAAGATCTTTTAGATTCTTTGTTTAAATCTATGCAGACACTTGAAAACACTTCTAAAAATAGTATTCAAAATTCTATAAAAATTTCTAAAGATAATAGTTTGATTGAAAGTAGTTCTTCAGAGGTATCGATTGTAGTTGAAGAAATAAGTTTGAGTATTCATGAAATATCATCATCAGCAAAGGCTCTATACCATCTTTCTGATGAATTAAGTAAATCTACTTTTGAAGGTAGAGAATCTGCTCAAAAGGGTGTAATTGGTTTGAATGATATTTCAAAATTGATGAAAGAAACTTCTGAAAAATCTATTGAAACTAAGAATAATGTCGATAATTTTATAGAAAAAATGAAGAGTATAAATGAGATTATAGGATCTATAAATGCGATTACAGAACAAACCAATTTACTTGCATTAAATGCAGCAATTGAAGCAGCTCGAGCTGGAGAAGCTGGAAAAGGATTTGCTGTTGTTGCATCTGAAATAAGAAAGCTTGCAGAACAAAGTTCTAATTCTACATTTAAGATTTCAAGTATTCTTAAAGAATTGAATGAAAAATCTAAAGCTGTTTCTAATTCTACAAATATGACAACTGAGTATATAAACAATGTTGATTCTAATATTGAAGAGATAAGCTTTAGATTTAAAGATATTCTTAAAAGAATTTCTGAGATTAAACATGATACAGATGATATAAAAGAAAGTTCTAAAGGTCAAAGTGCTTCAACTGAAGAAATAAATGTTGCAATTGAAAGAGCTTCTGAAATGATTACTAATATAGAAAGAAATATTAAAAATATTAATGTTGAACTTGATATTCAATCAGATGAAGTAAATGATGTAAAGGCTATTTCTAAAGATCTTTTAAGTGTTTATGATAGTATAAAGAAGAGTATTTCTTCTTTCGAAGTATAGTTGTTTCGTAATTTTTCATAACATTAAATTAATTAAATTTAATATATTTAATTTTTATAAAAATGAGTGATTTTTATTTTTTCACTCATTTTATTTTTTTTATTGCTTATAAATGAGATTAGAAAGGGGTTTTGCAAGTTCATTTTTAATTTACAAACTATTATTTTATATGCAATATTTGAATTTTTAGAATTTTATTTTTAAAATGATAAAGTGAAAAAAATAACTTTTTTTATAAATGTTATTTGATGAGGTTTATAGAGTTTTTGATGTATTAATTCTATTATATTTTTAATGTTAATGTAGGGTCATACCGATATTTTACATTAATTTATCTTTTAAAGAGTTCTTTGCATGTTGACGTAGGGTTATATCTATTGTTTATGATAGTGATGAATGAAAAATATTTCTCAGGAGGTAATAATAATGAAGAAAAATATATATATAAATAGAAAAGCAGAATCTTATTATGAAGGATTTAACAGATTGAATGAATTATCAGATATTTACTTAGAAGTAATTCGAAGAATATAAGGAGGTTGAATAGTATGTTTAAAATATTTAAGAAGAAAAAAGTTAGCTCTTTATATTATGATCCAAGAGAAAATTATAAGTATGAAAATTCTTACATTGATGTTTTTAGATTATACTAATTCATATACATTTAAAATGGAATCCTAATTGGATTCCATTTTTCTTTTTATATCAAATATTAATATTCAATCAATTGATTGAATATATTTTTTGTTGAAAGGTTAATAAAAAATAAATAAAAATATAATTTAAATGGAGTTTAGTTTATATAAGATTAATAAAAATATAATATAATGTATATGTTTTTAAGTGTTTTATAGTTTATTATATAGCCTATTGTTTTTGTTCATACAACCCCCCAGTCTTATAGGCTGGGCCTTTTTTTAAATTACATTTATATTTGAAGGGCTTCTCGAGACAGACTTTATAAAGTCTGTCTTTTAATTTATTTTTGAGGTATAATATACTCTGGAGGTGAATATATGTTAAATAGATTTAGGGTTTTTCTTATCATTTCAGTACTTTTTTTGTTATCTGTGATAACGTTTTCTTCAACTATGGAATCTCCAGATTGGAGTAAAAATTCTATTTATTTTATTATGATAGATAGATTTGAGAATGGAGATAATCAAAATGATGTACAAACAGATTCTGCTATAGAGTATGGCAAAACTAATGATAAGTTTAATGGTGGAGATATTCAAGGGATTATAGATAGACTTGATTATATTCAAGGTATGGGATTTAACACTATTTGGATAACTCCTCCAATTGCAAATCAATGGTGGGATGGCGAGGTTAATTATGGTGGATATCATGGTTACTGGGCAAGAAATTTTAAAGATATTGATGAGCATTTTGGAGATTTAAATTTATACAGAAAACTTGTCGATGAAGTCCATAAAAGAGGTATGTATATAGTACAAGATATTGTGGCAAATCATACGGGAAATTTTTTCGTTTATAAAGATGGTAAGTATATGAAGAATGAAAAATCTGTTCCAAGTGGTCCAGACTCATATCCTTTTAATCAGAATGATTATAATGATTTAAAACAAAGAGAGTTGAATGTATACCATTGGCCTTCTGAAATAGATCCTTCTAATGTATATGATTCCGAATTTTCTCAGTTGGATGATTTAAATACAGAAAATCCTTTGGTTAGAAGAGCTTTGAAGGATGCATACAATTTTTGGATTGAAGATTTAGGTGTTGATGGTTATAGAATAGATACGGCTATTTATGTTCCTATGGATTATTGGAATGATTTTTTTAATGGTGAGGATAATATATATGATAAAGCAAGAGATGTTGGAAAATCAGATTTTTTTACTTATGGTGAAGCTTGGTTAACTCCAGATCCATATGATAATTCTGCAGAACTTAAAATAAAAGATTATATAGATAATGGTTTTAAATCTATGCTTGATTTTCCACTTTATACAGATATGTCAAGAGTTTTTAGAGAGGGTAAACCAACCGATTTTTTGGCATTCAGACTTCTTGAAAGACAAAAACAGTATGATCCTTCAAGAATGGTTACATTTATAGATAATCATGATATGGCAAGATTTTATTCAACTTCTGATATAAGTAGTTTGAAGCAAGCCCTATCTTTGATTTATACTATTCCAGGAGTTCCTACTTTATATTATGGTACAGAACAATTATTTATAGAAACTCGTGCAACTATGTTTAAAGATGGTTTTGCATCTGGTGATAAGGATAATTTTAATTCAGATAGTCCAATTTATAATATGATAAGAGATCTCAACAAATTAAGAGTTGAAAATGAAGTATTTAGAAAGGGTAAAATAGATATTCTTTATTCTGAAAAGAATGGACCAGGGGCACTTGCTTATACTTTAACTTATGAATCTGAAAGGTATTTAGTTCTTTTGAATACGGCTCAAAATAGAAAGTATGCTTTAGGTATAGATCTTGATGTTGAAGATGGAACTAAATTAAGTCCCGTTTATATTTTAAACTTAAATGATAAAGATATAGTTTATGAGAGACCTTTGAATATTTTATTGAATAATAAATCTTTTGGAGTTTATAAGATTACAGATGAAATTGCAAAGGTTAAGAAAAGTGATTTGAATGTAATTATAAATAATTTAGAGGATAAAACTGAGTTTTCTAATGATTTTATTATTGAAGGTATTGCCAATAATGCAAAGCAAGTTAAAATAATAGTTGATGGAAATGAAAAAGAGTATAAATCTGTAGATTTGAACAAAAAGATGAATGAAAGTTTTAAGGTTTCTATAAAACTCGATGATTTTACTCCTGGTGATCATACTATAATAGTTAAGGCTTATGGAAGAATTCCTATTTATACGAGTTACTCTGAGCTTTATAGGGTTAATTTTGATATTCCTGTTAAGAATCTAGCAGAAATTTCAGATGAAATAGGTGATGATAATGGATTTAATGGTAATTATTCATATCCTTTAGATAGTACATATTCTAATCAGAATGATATAACTAAAGTTAGTATAAATCAAATAGGAAAGATGATGAGACTTAATATCGGTATGAAAGAGATAACAGATGGTTGGAATCCTTCAAATGGTTTTGATCATTTAGTATTTATGATATATTTTGATGATCCAAATAAAATAGGCCAGAAAGTTTTACCTAAACAAGATGGATTTATGCCAGAGAATAAAGATTGGGATTATATGATTTATGCAACTGGATGGATGAGTTCAGCTCATAGGTCTTTGAATAGTTCTGAAGATAATAGGGGAGAAGTTATAACTCCTACGCCAGATATAGTTGTAGATAAGCAGAATAATGAAATAACTTTTTTAATTCCTTTATCTTTATTCGAAACTGATAATGTAGATAATTGGAACGTTTATATAACAACTTGGGATTATGATGGTATAGAAGCTGTTTTAAGGAATGTGGATTTAAATCCAGAGATTTGGACATATGGAGGAGCTGAAAAAGGTTCTCCAAGAATAATGGATGATATATTGATAAATTTAAAATAAAAAGGGGCTGTTTTTAACAGCTCCTTTTTAGTATTCAACAAGTTTTATGAACCCCTTTGCATATTTTAAATATTTTAAAGGAGTTTTTATTAACTCAATACCCCCGATAAAAGTTTCTTCTTGTACCATTTTTAAAGTTATATCTTCTAAATTTTTTATATTACTTTTTACTTTGTTCATATTTTCTATTTTGGCATTTTCAAATATTTCATAATAGCTCGATACCAATGTTGATAATGCGTTTAACATTTGAGATATGGTTCTATATTCTTCAAGCCATTTTTCTATATCTTTTAAAAGATTTTTATCTAAGTATTTTTTTATTTTTTGATAATTATTTTCAATTTTTTCTGATTCATTTTTTAGAAGTAAAGAAGCTTTTTCAACATCTTTATGGTATAAATATTCGAATTCAGATATTAGGTTTGTTATGATTTCTGGATCTTTATCATTTATAGGACTTTTTGTATTGTATTTTGCAAAATGTTGGAATTCTTCACATATTTCTGGTGCAAAGTATTTTATTGTTTTTAACCAGTGTTTTTTCTCATCATATTTTTCTGGATTATTTAAATAATATGATATGTTTTTTAAACTGAATATTGATGCATAAGCTTGATTCATAGGATTAATGATTATACCTTTTGAATATTTATAAAGTTTTTTATCTCTTTTTATATATCCATCTAAATGCATTTCTGGAACCATTACAGAATCGTTTACTGGATAATTATCCCAGTATAGTATTTTTCTTTTGAAAGACTTTGAAACGTTTATGGCATCATCTACTGTTAAGTATTCAGAACATACTTTAGGACCTGTCCACATTAAATCAATTTTTCTGTTCAATTTTTCTCCAAGTACTTCATGGTATTCAACATGAGGTTTTCCCCAATATTCTGTTGGACATAGTATGAATTTTAAATTTTCAACTTTTTTTTGCAATTTTTCATATATTTTATTGGTGAAATCTGCTTGAGCTTGTGCAAGACATTCATAATTTTTAATGTCTTCTTCATGTTGTAATTTCCAAGGTATATCATCGAGAAATAATGATATTGTATTAACTCCTATGTTTACAAATTGCATATATTTTTCATATAATGCATTTAAATCATCTTCACTCGAATGAATTAAAGATAATCCTGGAGATACTGCTATTGAAACATCGACATCATATTCTTTACCAATATCTACGAGTTTTTTGAATTCATTTATAAATTCATCATCATATTTTTCACGCCATGAATCTCTGTGTAATTCATCAGCTTTTGGACCATATATGTATATATTATACCCAGTTTTTCCCATAAATTTTATTATGTCTTGTCTTTCTTTGAAAGTCCATGGCTTTCCATAGAAGCCTTCTACAACGCCTTTATATTCGAAACTATCTGACAATTTTATCACCTCTTATATTATCCTTTTAATGCTCCATCTGTTATTCCTGCTATTATTTTTTTCTGGAAGAATAAGAATGCAATTATAACAGGAATTCCAACTATTGCTGATGCTGCCATAATCAAAGGCCATTTTACACCATTTATTTTTTGAAACATTGCCAAACCTACTTGTACAGTTCTCATTTCTTTTGAAGTGGTTAATACCAAAGGCATATATAGATCATTCCAGCTTGCAATGAATGAGTTTATCCCCAATACTGCGAGAGCAGGACCACTTAAAGGCATTACAACTTTTGTGAATATTTGAAAATCATTTGCACCATCTACATAAGCTGCCTGATCTAATTCTCTCGGTAATTGCTCAAAATATTGTCTCATCAAAAAGATTCCAAACGGTGTTACAAGTGTAGGCATTATTAAAGCTTGATACGTATCTATCCAATTTAGTTTTTGCATTAGTATGAATATTGGTATTACCTTTATTTGTGGTGGAATCATATAAGTTGCGAGTACTATCATGAATAGTATTTCTTTTCCTTTAAAATCTTTTCTTGCAAAAGGATATGCAACCAATGAACAGAATATTAAATTTCCTAAAACTACCGATATAGATATTATTGTTGAGTTTAACATATATCGTCCGAAATCATTTTCTTCCCAAACAGTTTTAAAGTTCATGAATGTAGGAAATTTATATTTTAGAATTACATTATCCATGGATACTTTTATTTCTTCATCAAATAATACTTGAATTTCAGCAGTATGTTTAGTATCAACTTCTCCAAAATCTTCAGGATTTAATTCAAGTTTAACTTTTTGCCATTCATTTGGTTTTGTGTTTATTTTATAACTCACTATTTGATATTTCCCGTCAATATCTTTTAATCCTATAAGTATGTTATTCAATTTTTTATTTGGATTTATTTCTAATTCAAAATGTCTTAAATAATTTATATCTAAATCTCTTGCAAAAGAAGATATTCCAGTATTTTTTTCTTTTATATCAACCGTTATAAATTTTTTATCATTTTCTTCAAATATATCATAGTCAAATGTTCCTATTGTTTTCATCTTAGTTTTAAGAAAAAATTTACTTAATTCAAAATCTAAAAGAGTTTTTTCTTTTGTTATATTGAAAAGATCTCCTTCAGGAATTACAGCTGTCATAAATGTCATTATTAATGGGATCATAGAAAAAACAAATAATATAGAAAGGATTATTAAGTTTACTTTTGTTATTTTACTCATTTTTGTCTTTTTTTTCATCAATAATCACTCCTAAGAGCTCTTTTTTGAATAATTGTGAATATCATTATTATTATAAATAATATATAGGATATAGCTGATCCATAACCGAGCTGAAATTTTTTGAATGAAACTTCATATAGATAATGAACCATTGTTTGTGTGGAGTTCCTTGGTCCTCCACCAGTCATCGTATAAATTTCTGAGAATATTTGAAAAGATCTTATAGTGTTTATTGATATTACGAAAAAAAGAGTTGGTTTTATCATAGGTAAAGTGACTTTTGTAGCTATTTTCCATGAACTTGCACCATCTATTCTCGCCGCTTCATAAAGAGCTTCTGGTATATTTTGAAGTCCTGCAAATATAAATATTACATAGTATCCAAAGGCCGCCCACACATCCATAAACATTATGGACATCAATGCCGAATCTGGAGAAGCAAGAAAACTCCTTGCAGGCAGATCAAATCCCATCATAGTTCCCAATTTTATAAAAAGGCCATCTGCAGAATATAGGTATAGCCACATCATAGATATAACTACCATTGAAATTACAGATGGCAAAAAGAAACCCGCTTTAAAGAAGTTTCTACCTGGAAGGTTTTTATTATTTAATAATATTGCCAATATTAAAGCGATACCTATTGTAAAAGGAATTGTTAATATAACGAAAATAAAAGTGTTTCTTAAAGCTATTAAAAATACCTCATCACTGAATGCTTGTATATAGTTTGAAAAACCAACAAATATTTTTTGTGGATTTAACCCTGAATATTCTGTAAAACTTATATATACAGAAAATATTAATGGATATAATTCAAAAACCAAAAAAGAAATAATCCAGGGGGATAAAAATAGAAAGATGCTCCATCTTTTTTTGGTTTTGCTTAGCATATCGATACCCTCCTAAAATAAAGACGGGAATGACTCCCGTCCCTATAAAAATAATTTTACCATTTAGTTTCGTCTAATATTATTTGTATTCTTGTATTATATTTATCAAGAGTCTTTTTTATGTCTGCATTGTCTAATACTATTTCTTCAACAGCAGTACTTACAAGTGATTGAATATCTTCAAACTTAGGATGTGGAGATGCTGGAACAGCTGTTGCATTTTGTTCTAAGAAGATCTGTTCTAATGGATGATCTTCAAACCAAGGATCTTCAGCAGCTTTTGAGTTTGAAGGGAATATTACAGGAACTCTTTTTGTTATATCCATTGCTACATCAGCTTCAACTAAGTATTTAACAAGTCTTAATGCTGCTTCTTTATGTTTTGATTGTTTTGGTACTGTTAATACTTCTCCACCAGCGAATGATGCAGAGAATCCGCCTTTATCTGGTTTTGGAACAAAAGAAACATAGAAATTTGTTTCAGGATATGATGATGCTGTGTCTGAAATAACATTTGCACCAGTTACCAACATACCCAATTTTCCTTGACCAAAAGCAGCTTGTAAATCGTTCATCTTTGTTTTTAATGCATATTTTGATAAATCTTTATAGAATTGAGCAGCTTCAATTGCTTCTGGGCTATTCAATGTAGCTGTTTTTAAATTTTTTGTCATTATATCACCATTATTACCCCAAACTGCGGGTAAGAACCATTCTTGCCATGGTGAATAAGGTTCTCCTATTGCCATACCCATACCATATACGTCTGAACCCAATGCATCGATTTTTTTTGCAGCTTCGAGAACCTCACTCCATGTTTTTGGTGGATTTTCTGGATCTAAACCAGCTTGCATGAATAAGTCTATGTTATAGTACATAGCTCTTGTACCCAATAACCAAGGGAAACCCCAATATTTTCCATTGAATTGAACTTGATTCCAACCTACGATATCATCTCTTACGTTTTTATATATAGATAAATCTGTTAAAACACCTTCATTTGCAAAATTTGCAACCCATGTGTTTCCCAATTCGAGTACATCTGGTGCTGTACCAGCTGCAAATGCAGTAACTATTTTATCGAAACCGTTTGCCCAAGATAATTGAACGAATTCAACTTCTATATCTGGGTTTTTTTCTTCAAATTTGTCTAATATCAAACTTGCTGTATCTTCATCCATCATAAAGTTCCAGAACACTATCTTTTCTTTCGCAAATCCAAAAGTAGCTAAAAGAACTACTGTTAAGATAATAAATACTTTTTTGAACATGCTTTTCCCACCTCCAGAGATTTTTAAAAAGAGACTTTGTTAAGATGACCTTTTTTCATCTTTTTTAATATTTTTTTTGCAAAATCATAATCATTCATAAATTCATTCATAAAAGATATTGCTGAACCAATTGCTATAGTATCTACTTTGTTGTTGTCCAAAAGAATGAATGATTCTTCATGATTTTTCTCCATATTTTCGTATAATTTATTTATGAATATATTTTTTATTTTTCCTGGAATTAATAGTATATCTCCCCCAAGCACTATTTTATCTGGATTCATAAATAATGAATATTCGGATATTTTATCTGCGAGATTCGATATAAATAGTTCTATATCTTCCTTTAATGACGATTCTACAGTTTCATAGTTTTTGATATCTTCTATGCTTATAGATTTATTCTTGTATTCTGGAAGATTTTGTTTGAATTTAATTTCTCCTGCAGAATAAAAACTACCTTTGTATAACTTTTTGTTTATTACTATACCGGCACCCATACCTTTTAGGGTTAATATGTTTTCTGGAAAAAAGAACATAAAATACAAGAGATTTTGAATTTGTAGTTTTAAATATAATAGATAAGATGCAGCCCCTGAATTGGCATCATTTTCTATAAAAGTATAAATTCCAAATTCATCCTCCATAGTTTTTTTTAGATTCACCTTATGCAGTTCAAGGTTTGTAGAAAGCTTTATTAAACCGCTGTTAGAATCTATAACACCGGGTAAAGAAATACTTATTCCTAATAGTTTATTAAAATATTTTTCATATGATTTTATTTCATCTTTTAGATCTTGTATTAAACTTTGTCCAACACTACTTTTTCTCAATTCACCTTTTTTTACAATATTTCCCTTTAAATCTATCAATATTGAAAAGATTCTTCTTTTTATTATAGATATTCCAAGTACATAGAATCTATCATTATTTAATGTTAATTTTTGAGTTTTTCTTCCACCGTTTTGTCCTGCTGATATTTCTCCATCAGTTATTATTATTGATTCATCGAGAAAACCTTCAATATTTCTTGAAACAGTGGATCTATTTATTTTTAATTCTTTCGATATTTCTTGTCTTGTAAAGGAATCTTTCATCCATATTTGTCTTAATATATTATGTTGTGTTTCATTTAGATTAAACATTTCACGACCTCCAATTAGTTGCGTGCATATTGCAACTAAATAGATTCTACTACTTTATATTTTTTTATCAAAGTTTGATTTAAGGTAATTATTCGAAAATATTAAGGATTATGAATATAAAAAAAAGTTTTTTGCATAAATACTTAAAAAAATCTTAAATATAATTAAAAAATAAACCTTGAAGGACAGATTTTAATCTGTCCTTCAAGGTTTATTTTTTAATTACAGGTAAATATATATATACTTTACTTTCTTTTTGATGAGGTTTGAAATCCTCATTATAAAGTTCAAAATCTTTTCCTTTTGGATCATAAGTGTATTCTGAATTTGGTAACCATTCTTGAAATATTTTATTGAAAGTTTGACTCATAGTTTTTACATCTCCAACATGTTCAAAAACTGCATAGTATGCTTGGGGTATGTTTAAGGTTTCCATTTCTTCATAAGGTTTTTCATCATCTTCTAGGGTTACAGCTGCCATATAACTGAATTTTCCAGTTTTTTCATCATAATCATGACTTATTCCATAATATTCATTTTTTGTTTTGAAATATCCTTTTCCCCAATATTCATCAAATTTATGCCATATGTCTCCACAATCTTTTGAAGCGTTTTGCATGTCTGTTTTTGTATTGAACCCCATAACTTTTATGTCTTTTCTTGTTTCAAATTTTTTTACTTCTATCATAAAAACCACCTCCCATATAATTTCATTTTAATTATACATTTTTTGATCTGACGTATTATGTCAGTATAAAACTGATATAATTTTTTTAGATTTATTTATATTTTTTGGAGATGATTTTTATGAGTAATTTTCACAGAATACAGTGGATTGATTCTATGATTAAAAATAAAAATTACCCCACTGTGAACAAGATATCTAAAGAATTTGAGATATCTTCAAGACAAGTTTATAGAGATATAGAATATATGAAATATTCTTTGAATGCTCCTATTGAATATTCTAAAAAAGTTAAAGGTTATGTCTATTCTCAAGATTTTGATCTTCCAAGTATTTTTATAAGACAAGAAGATAAAGAATTATTATCTTTTTTGGCTGAAAGATACTCTAAGATAAATGATGATTCTGCACAAAATATAGCAGATTTATTTCTTAAACTTTCTGGCGGTGATTCTAAGGTTAAAGATTTTGATATGCCTTTTGTAGATATTCCTGTAGATATTTTAGATTTTTATAATACTTTAAATGATACTATTAAAATGAATAAAAAAATAAAAATAAATTATCATAAATATAATTCTGAAAATGATTTAAGGATAATTTCTCCGTATAAGATTTTTAAGAATAGATTTAATTATTATTTTGTTGGATTTTGTCATTTGAGAGATGATATAAGAGTTTTTAGATTGGATAGAGTTGTTGGATTTGAAGTTATAGATGAGGAAAGGTTTATTTATAGTTTTTTTGATGAATCTGAGTATAAAGATGATGAAAATAGTTTTAAATATACAAAGCCTTATACAGCCATCATAAAGTATTTTGGTGATGATGATTTGAATGGAATTAAATGTTTTAAGAAAATAGAAAATAATTTTTATATACAGTTTGAGAGTTCAAAAAAACTTATAATGGATCTTTTCTCGAGGAATAATAGATTTATAATTTTAAAACCAAATTGGTTGAAAAGAAAGTTTTTAAAGATGATTAAGGGTTTTATGAATGAGTATTCGGAGGATGATTTTTATGAATAAAAAATATTTAAAAAATGTTGAAAAAATTAATATGTGGAACTCTTTTATGGGCGCGGTTAAATCTGTTTTGAAATATAAGGGTTTTGATGATATCTCTAATTTTGAACTTTTAGGTATTTCTGGAAGAGCTTTTGATTTTGTAATTGGAACTAAATGTGATGCTGGTGGAGTAACTGTTTATGATTGGGGAAGTGAACATTTTCATCAACTCGATAGAGTAGGTATTTATTCAGATTTTAAATTAAATTTTAATAATGATTTAAATACATATAGGTATTTACAAAATGATTGTATATCTTTAATAAAAAATTATATAGATAAAGATACACCTGTTATTATATGGGCACCAACAGATATTTTAGAGTTTGGAATTATTAATGGTTATGATGATGAAGATGAAGTTTTTTTTGCAAAAGATGTTGCAAATGATGATCCAGATCCTCTTTTATATAAAAATCTTGGTTTTTCTTTAGTTCCATATTTATATATTTGTTTTATAAAAGATTTTATTAAAATAGACAATGAAAAAGCTTATAGAACTTCTTTAGCATATGGAGTTAGAGAATGGAATAAGAAATTTCATATTTCAAAGTATTATTCTAAAGGTTTAAAAGCATATGATAATTTAATGTTTTCTATCAAGGAAGGAGATTTTGATAGATTTGGATTCAAGTACTGTCTTTCAGTTTATAATGAGTCTAAAAGAGCTATTTATGACTATTTAAATTATTTAAGAGAGAAAAGTTCTTCTTTGAATATAAGTTCAGAAGTGATTGAAATATTTTTAGAAGTATCTTCAATTTTTTCTGAATTAGTTTTGGAATATCCTTTTTTAGGTCATAATGATTATTATATTATAGAAAATAAAGATAGTTTAATAAAGAAATTTGAAAGATTAAAATATATAGAGAATGAAGGTTTTAAGATTTTGAAGGATGATGTGCTTAAAATGTAAAATAAAATTAATTTTTATGTAAAATAAAAATATTTTAAAAGTGTTAGTATATATAAGAAATTGATAGGAGGGTTAATATGAACAATGAATTTAATAAAAAATCAATATTCCTCCATAACCTGTTTTTAAAACAGGGGATATCATTTTCTCTTTATGAAATCAATTATGGAACACTCATCTTTGTTTAGATGAGTGTTTTTTTTATAAAATTAAATAAATTTAGGAGGAGATTAATATGATTGCCATGAGAGCACGAAATCTCTACGATGTTGACGAATTAGAAATAATGGAAGTTTATGAACTTTTTGAACTTGCTAAAATATTCAAAAGACGAATGAGTTCACCGGTAAATAAATTGCCTATTTTTAAAGATAAGACGGTTTGTAATCTTTTTGTAGAACCGAGTACAAGGACTAAAAATTCATTTGAACTTGCAGAAAAATTTTTAGGAATGAATGTGTTAAATTTTAATACTTCTTCAAGTGCTTTATCTAAAAAAGAGACTTTAAAAGATACAGTTCTTACATTGTCATCTATGTCTATAGATCTTTATGTTATAAGACATAGAGAACCTGGTTCGCCAGCTTTTATAAGCAAGTTTACAGATGCTCAAATAATAAATGCTGGAGACGGTCTTCACGCACATCCCACACAAGCTTTACTCGATACTTTTACCATTTTTGAAAGATTTGGTTCTTTTAAAGATTTACGAATTTCAATAATAGGAGATTATTATCATAGTCGAGTTATAAGATCTAACCTCAAACTTTTAAATAAACTCGGTGCAAATATAACTGTTTGTTCACCGTCTACACTTACACCAAAATCATCTTCACTTTATAATATGAATTTTACAAATGATGTTGTTGAAGCGATTAAAGGATCAGATGTTGTTATGGGTTTAAGAATGCAACTTGAAAGACAGACAGATGGATTATTTGCCAGTCTTAAAGAGTATAATGAAAATTTTGGAATTACTGAAGAATTATTTGAAAAATATGCCAATAAAAACGCAATACTTATGCATCCAGGTCCTATAAATAGAGGTGTAGAACTTTCTGGTAGTATAGCAGATAAGCATTATTCAGTTATAAATGAACAGGTTAAAAATGGTGTTGCAACGAGAACAGCCTTGATTTATAAGATGATGGGCGGTGAAGGTATATGATAATTTTTTTAAAGAATGCTAAAGTTTTATCTAAATCATGTGATGGAATGTTTGATTTACTTTTAAATAATGGAATTATTGAAAAGATATTTTCATGTGAAGATACACCAGATTCTCTTGTATATGATGAATGTATTGATTTAAATGGAAAAACTTTAATACCTGGTATTATAGATATGCATGTTCATCTCAGAGAACCAGGATATGAATATAAAGAGACTATAGAGAGTGGACTTAAAGCTGCAGTTAAAGGTGGTGTGACTACTGTAGGAGTAATGCCAAACACAGATCCTGTTATAGATAATGAATATTTAGTAGAATATTTAAAAATGAAATCTGAATTATATGGCCTTTCAGAAATTTTGCCTATAGGAGCTGTTACTAAAAAATCACAAGGTGTTGAACTTGCACCGATGATTAATATGGCTAAACGAGGTGCAATAGCATTTTCAGATGATGGTAATCCAGTTGAAAATGCACATATAATGCTTAAAGCTCTTGAATATTATAAAATGACTAATAGACCTATAATAAATCATGCAGAAGTTAAAGAATTATCTAAAACGGGTTTTATGCGAGAAGGTGAATATTCAAATTTTTATGGGATTTATGGAATACCTTCTGTTGCAGAATCTATAATGGTTGCAAGGGATATAGAACTTGCTAAATATACAGATGCACATGTACATATAGCTCATGTTTCAACTCAAGAAAGTTTGAATTTAATAAAAAATGCAAAAAAAGATGGAGTTAAGGTTAGCTGTGAAGTTACACATAATCATTTGATATTTACAGATAAAGATTTAAAAGATTATTCTACATCTTTTAAAGTTAATCCACCATTGGCGGATGAAGAATCTCGAAATACTTTTATTCAAGCTTTAAAAGATGATTTAATAGATATAATAGTTACAGATCACGCACCACATGCTGATTATGAAAAAGAAGTAGAGTTTCAGAATGCCCCAAATGGTATAAGTGGTTTAGATACTTTATTATCCTCTCTTTTGAAACTTTCTATTGAAGAAGATATTTCATTAAAAAAACTCATAGAAAAGGTAACTTATTATCCAACAAGAATCTTTAATTTAGAAAAAAAGGGAGATATAAAAGAAGGATATTTTGCTGATTTAGTGATTTTGAATGAAAATGAAACATGGAATGTAAATAATAAAACAGTATTTTCAAAAGGTAAAAATACTCCTTTTATGGGAATGGATCTTCCTGGTGTTGTTGAATATACTTTTATAAAAGGTAAAAAAGTTTATTCGAAAGAAGATGTTTTGGTATGAACTTAGCAAGAGTTGTCGAAAACAAATCTTTTTATAATTATGGAGTTATTACTTTTAAAACCGATAAAAAATTAGATATAGAGCCAGGACAATTTTTGATGATGAAATCAAAAGATGGTTATAATCTTTCTAAGCCATTTTCTGTAATGGATTGTAAGGATTTTGAATTTAAAGTTTTGATAAGAAATGCAGGAGATTTTTCTAAGTTTTTAATAAAGCTAAAAATTGGAGAAGAACTTTTATTTAGGGGACCTTATGGTTCTCCTTTTTCTAAGTTTATAGACTTTAATAAAAAATATATTTTGATTGGAGGGGGCTGTGGAAGTGCCCCTTTAATGCATTTAAAAAAAATCTATCCAAATATTATTGAAGATAGTGTTTTTGGATTTTCTGATTATCGTATAAAAAGCATAGTTGATGATGATAATATTTTTGTTGATAGAATAGATGGAATGAATCCCGTTGATTATATTTTAAATAGAAATAAAGGAAAAGATATAAATATAATTTCATGTGGTCCAAAAGGAATGTTTATATATTTAAAGTATATAATAGATTCTTATCAAACAGCGTGGATATCTATGGAAGAAAATATGGGTTGTGGAATAGGTATGTGTAAAGGATGCCCTGTTGATACTGTGGATGGAGTTAAAATGGTTTGTAAAGATGGACCTTTATTTAATATTAAAGAGGTGATTTTATAATGAATCTTCTCGAAACAAATTTATTCAATAAAAAAATAAAAAATCCTTTTATCATAGCTTCTGGACCTTGTGGAAACTTTGAAGAACTTTCAGAAATAATAGATATAAATAATTTGGGTGGAATAACTACTAAAACAATAACAAAAGAACCCAAGATAGGTAATAAAGCTCCGAGAATAGTTAATTTGAATGATGGACTTCTCAACTCTATAGGACTTGAAAATAAAGGAATAGATTATTTTATAGAAAATGAAATTAAAAGAATAGAAGATTATAATACTTTAAAGATAATAAGTATAGGTGGATATAATGAATATGATTTTGAATATATGATAGAAAAAATTGATGATTATGATATAGATTTTTATGAATTAAATCTTTCATGTCCAAATGTAAATAAAGGTGGAGCAACACTTCTAAATGATAAAAAACTACTTTCTAAAGTTATTGAAAGATCTTGTAATTCAACAGATAAACCTATTTTTTTGAAATTTGGTTATGAAAGTAATTTAGAAGAACTCGTTAAAATAGGTGTTTATAATGGTGCTTCTGGAGTTACTTTGATCAATACTTTAAAAGGTATGAAAATAGATATAAATACAGGTAAACCTATTTTGAAAATGAAAACTGGGGGTGTATCTGGATCTTTTATAAAACCTATGGCTGTACATTGTATTTATAAAATAAGAGAAAAATTTCCATATTTACCAATAATAGGTATGGGTGGAGTTTTTAATCATGAAGATGCTATTGAATTGGCCATGGCTGGAGCAAATCTTATTGGTGTTGGGACGGCTATGATGATGGATCCAGAAATTGTTAATAAGATTATTAAAAATACAGCTTTTTATTTATCATCTAAGAATAAGAACTTTGAAGATATTGTTTCTAAATCTCATGAAAGGACTGATAATTATGTTTTATAATAGATATTTGAAAAATGTTGATCTCAGGAATTCAAGAGTTTGTGTTGGACTTGATAGCGATATAGAAAAAATTTCAGATAAATTTGGAGTGAATGAAGAAAAAATCTTCAATTTTAATAAATATATAATAGATTCTACTTATGAGAATACAAATACCTATAAATTGAATATAGCCTTTTATGAACAAATTGGATATAAGGGTATTAAAATGATGGAAAAAACAGTTGAATATATCAAAAGTACTGATACTCCAATAATAATAGATTGTAAAAGAGGCGATATAGGTAATACTGCAAAAGCTTATGCAAAATATTATTTTGATCATTTGCAAATCGATTCTATAACAGTTAATCCTTATATGGGAAGAGATTCTTTGATTCCATATCTTGAATTTAAAGATTCACATATATTTATTTTGAGTTTGACATCTAATAAAAGTGCACAAGATTTGATAATTCCAAATAAACTTCATATAAAAACTTCAAAATTGGCGAATGAATTGAATAGATTATTTGAAAATAGAGTTGGAATAGTTGCAGGTGCAACTCAAGAATGTATAGAAGATTTAGATGAAATAACAGAAAATGAAATTTATTTAATTCCAGGTATAGGTGCACAAGGCGGAGATTTGAAAGCTCTTATTAAAAGTACATATAATAAAAATATATTGATTAATTCATCAAGAGGTATTATTTTTTCTGAAGATCCAAAGAAAAGTTTGATCACTTTAAAAAATAATATTAATGAGGAGATTGATATTTATGAAAAATAATATAATGAATATTTTAGAAAAAACTGAAGCTGTTTTAAAAGGACATTTTTTGCTTTCATCTGGAAAACATTCAGATACATATATACAATGTGCAAAAGTATTGATGTATCCAGATTATGCGGAGATGTTTGGGGAGATGATTGCTGACAAATTAGATGATGAAGTAGATATAGTTGTTTCTCCAGCTCTTGGCGGAATAATAATAGGATATGAAACTGCAAAAGCTTTAGGAAAAAATTTTATATTTTCAGAAAGAAATTCAGAAGGAAATATGGATATAAGACGTGGATTTGTATTGGAAGAAAATTTGAGAATTTTAATAGTAGAAGATGTTATAACAACTGGAAAATCTACAAAAGAAGTTATAGAAGTTTTAAAAAATTATAAACCGAAAAAAATATATAAAGCTTGTATAGTGAATAGAGGTAGTATAGATGAAATAGATGGAGATAAAATAATTTCTTTAGTTGATATCAAACCAGATATTTATGAAGAAGATGATTGTCCATTTTGTAAGAATGGAGATAAACCTATAAAACCCGGAAGTAGAAAATAAATAAAACCCTCATATGAGGGTTTTATTTTGCATTATATAGATAATTTATTATATTCATGGCGATATGATATTTATTCTTTAGAAGGAAAAGAAATAATGTATTTTGGTGAAGTTTGGCATGATGGAAATAACTTTGAAATTCTTGGAAGGGCAAGCTTTGAGATTAAAATAATATAAAAAAGAAGAATCTTTTTAAGATTCTTCTTTTTTTATCATACTTGAAAATATTTCTACTATATTCTCATCAAATTGAGTTTTTTTGCATTTATAAAGTTCTTCAAGTGCTTGTTCTTTTGTCAATTTATTTCTGTATATTCTGTTGCTAGTCATAGCATCCCAAGTGTCTACAATACTCAATATTTTTGAATATATAGGTATTTGATCGCATTTTAAACCATCGGGGTATCCTTTGCCATCACATCTTTCATGATGATGTTTTACTATCTTTGCTATTTCTTTCATGCTTGTCATTTTGTTCAACACTTCATATGCATATAGGGGATGTTTTTTTATTTCATCGAATTCTTCTGGAGTTAATTTTCCAGGCTTATTAAGTATTTCATCTTTTATGAGTACTTTTCCTATATCATGTACCAAACCAGCAAGGTATATTTTTTGTATTTCTTTTTCTGGAAGATTCATTTCTATAGCCATTTTTTTTGCGAGTTTTGCGACATTTTCTGAATGGCCTTTCGTATATTTATCTTTGTATTCTATCATTTTTATCAAGGATATTATTATATCTGTTTGGGTTTTTGTCTCTATTTCATCAAATTCTTTTAAGGTCATGAACATTTTTATAAAACTATAAAAAAATTCTGCGAATCTAAATGATTCTGAAGTGAAATTGCTCTTACTTTCGTATGATGTATGTAAAGTTATATTTCCATAGAATTTATTTTCTGTTCTTATTGGTATGAATAAAGTTTTATATATATTTTTTAAATGATTTGGGAGTTGTGGATATTTTGTGGATATTTTATTTATTGTTTTTGTATTTTTTATAATTTCAACATTTTTTTTAAAATCATAATCATTTATAGATATTTTTAATGAATTCAATCCTTTTAGATCATGTCCCTTTGATTTTAAAAATATGATACGATCTTGTTCAACAGTCGATATTATTCCATAGTCAGCTTCTGGAATAAATTCAAACAAGTTATCAAAGACTTCTACAAGGAAGTTTTTTTTATCTGTTTGTTGAAATATTTTTGTTGAAATACTTATCAAATTTTCCATTTTATTCATCAATTTTTGATTTTCTTTATAACTATCTTCAATTTCTTCATTCATAGATTCTATTTCATCGAATGAGTCTTTTATTTGTTTTATCATTTTATTGTAAGAGTAGGTTATTTCTTCAATTTCTTTTATCTTATTTTTTTCACTATTATATGATTTTGTGAGGTTTATGTCAAAATTTTTCATTTCTTTGGATATTTTTTCGATTGGTTTTGAAATTTTTTTACTGAAATTGTTTATGTATATTATTCCAAGTGATATGAATATTATTGAGAATATTATCATATAGTTTTTTATTTTTTCGGCTTCTTTATTGAAATCTGAATAATAAGCCGTTGAAGTTATTATCAAATCCCATGGTTCAAAGTATTCTGCATATGATATTTTTAATCCTATAGAAGTATTTTTTGGATATTTCCAATTGTATTCTATATATCCTCCACCATTTTTTGCAATTTCTATAGTTTTTTGTACCATTTTGAATTCTGGATTCTTTGCATCAGAATAGTTATATGCATTTTGATTTTTTATTTCTGGATGCATTATTATATTTCCTTTTGAATCATATATTATATAATAGTCATTTTCTTGATCGGAAGGGATACTCGATAGAGCATTTTCTAAAGAAATTTTTGAATTTTCTTCATTTCCATATTTTTTTATATGGTCATTGTATTTTTCTTTTGCCAAAACCATCGCACTTTTTACAGAATTTTTTAATAGTATTTTCCCTTTTTCATTTAAAGCATTTTTGGAGATTTTGTAACTGTAAAACCCCGTTAGGAGTATAGAAATCAAGAATATTATCATTATAAGAATGAATAATACAGTTTTTAGTCTATATTTCATTTTTCCCCACCCCTGCATTTAATATTTTAAGTATTTAACATTTATCATCTTTTTTCATTTTTCTTTTTTCTGTGTACATTTTTTTATCGGCAAATGATATTAATTCGTCAAGGGTTATGAAGGAATTAAATTTATATTCGTAAATTCCATGTGCAACACTTATTTCATAGTCTTTTTTATCTATTTCATTTATGGTGTCAAAGTCTTTTTTTATTCTTTCCCATATCATTTCTGCATTTCTTTCTGTACATTTTGGGAATATTATTAAAAATTCGTCTCCACCCATTCTACATAAAATATCAATTTCTCTTATATTTTGTTTTATTATCATTGTTATATCTGTTAAAAGTTTATCACCAGTATTATGACCAAATTTATCATTTGTTATTTTTAGATTATTCACATCTAAAAAACATATTGATAGAGGAGTTAAATATCTTTTTGTGAATTTCATCTGTTCCTCAAGAATTATCATTCCCATTCTTCTATTGTATATTCCAGTTAATTCATCATAATTTGCATATTTTTCTAGTTTTTCTTGAGATTTTTGTATTTTAAAGAATGCATTTGCTATATTTCTAAAGGCTTCCATTACTTTTAAGGATTCATTTCCAAAATATTTTTCAGATTCGAGAGCTATATCTAAACTTATTCCAGCTATTTTTACATCGTCTATTTTTAAATCAAATGTTAGAGTTTCTTTCATTAATTTAGATCCGTCTGCAAATTCTTTCTTTGTGGATCCTTCCATATTGTTCAAGGTATATTGGTTTATATTTTTTATTATTGTAGCTCTTTCTCTTGGAATTGGATCGAATATTTCCATTTTTAAATCAAGTGCTTGAAGTTTTTCTAAATCATGACCAACACAGTCTATAAATACAATTTTATCATTTTCGTATTTGAATACACTTCCATAGTTAGCTTCTGGAGTTATTTTCATGGCACTCTTGAATAGGTCTGATAAGAATTGATCTCTGTTTGGCTTTTTTGTTATATCTATTTTTGATATTATATGGATTATTTCTTCAAATTTTTCAGTTACTTTATTTAATTCTTCAAAAGAAAATTCTAATTCTTCTTTTTGAGCTATTAATTCTTCATTATAGGCAATTAGTTGTTCATTACTGGCTTCAAGTTCTTCTTTTTGATCACTTATCAATTCTTTTGATTTTTCGAGTTCTTTAGTTCTTTCATGAATTATTTTTTCTAATTTTTTTGATTGTTCTTTTCCAATTTTCTTCTTTATATCAAAATATATATAGAAGGATAACATTAAAAACATTAATTGAACTACTCCTAATATTATTCCTATTAGTTCTAATTTTGTTATAACTTGATTTATTTCTGTTAGAGGTTCTGTCATCGCTATTATTATTTTTCTTTCATCCATACTTAAAGTTGTCCATGACATCAATTTTTGTATTGTTTTTTCATTTTCTTTCACGAAGTATGTTTCGGTACCATTTTCATTATTTACCATTTTATTTGCTAAAGTTATTATTTGTGGGTTTTCTTTATATATTTCTTCAATATTTTTTCCAATTTCATATTCATCATGATCATGAATTATTTGTTTTTTTTCATCTATTATGAATATGCTTTTCATTATATTATTTGGAAGTATTTTTATATAATTTTCTATGAGTGAGTTTAAGTTTATTGTGAATATTAAATATTTAACTTCTGAATATGTTGGAATTTTTTTTATTATTGAAAAGAATTCATAATTATCTGTCACTTTTATATTTGTTATCAGCATATCATCTATATTTTTTATAGTATCATAATTGTTTTCTATGTATTTTCTCAATTCAGAATAAATTTCAGAGTTTTTATCATTGGTCTCTTTTGAATAGAAACCGATTGGATTTAAATTTTTATCTAAAAATGTATGGGCTATTAATTCATTGTGATTCATATAGTCATCTTTTACTATTTCTGGGATGAATATACTATCTTTTATGCTTAAATGAGCATATTTTGATTTTGATAGTGTATCTATATGAGATATTAATGTGTTTATTTGAATGAACATAGATGATTTTATGATTTCAACTTTTCCAATTTGCCTCATTTTGAATTCATTTTGTTGTAATTCTATTGATTTATTTGTGAATGTTGTTATTCCAAGTGTCATTATTATTATAAAAGATAATAGTATGCTTATGAATATAATATCTATTTTGTTAAATTTCATATTGCCCTCCGTAAATAAATAATTAAATAGTATCTTTCTAAATTCTAAAAACGTTTATTTAAAGTAATTTTAAACGATGTTAAAAGGGATATTTACCTCCATAGGTTATAATTAAATTGTT